>CANPZG010000025.1 GCA_947588765.1 uncultured Bacilli bacterium | reverse complement strand
TTAAAAGTTATCTCTGATGGTAATCCTATCTATAATGTTGCCGTTCAATATTGGTGTCAGAATGGTTTACCTTTTAAACTTTATCAGGTTATTGGTCTTACAAATCAAGATGATATTTCTAAAGAATATCGTTCTCAAAAACAAATCATTGAACGCTTTAATCGGACTTTAAAATATTATTATCGTCCTAAAGGTGGCTTTTCTTCCCTTGATAATGCCAACTCTTATATGGTCTTATTTGCTACTTTTAATAATTTCTTAAGACCAAACAAAGCTTTAGATTGGAAAACTCCTGTTGAACTTGATGAACTTAAAGATATTACTAATATGCCTAATAAATGGATTGAGCTTCTTAACCTCGGTTACAAATATTCTGATGTTTACGCTTAAGTCAATTTTTTCACTTTTTACTTATTTTCATCATGCTTTTTTTATTAATCACTATTTTCAAAGAACTATTTTTCTATCCTTTTTGATAGATCTATATTAAAATTTTCATTTTAATATCTTTTTTTACATTGTGCTACTTGTTTTCCATAAAACTTTTCACACTATCAAATAAAAATTCATAAACATCAGTAAGGACGAGAATTCCCGCGGTACCACCTTAGTTTATGAATTTATCATACTCTTTTAAATTATAAGGGATTTATCCCGTCATTATTCCGCGAAGTGAAATTCATTAAAGAAATATTTAAACATTTTCATCAACCATGTTCTTTCTTTAAAATATTATTCTTCAACTACTTAATTTCGCCTTAACACAATAACAATAATATTTTAACAATAAATCAGGCTAAAAGCAAGAAATTTATTTAACCTATTGCAATTATGTTTCCAAGATAATTGTGCAACCAGTTGCACAAATTCATCATTATCATCTTTATATTCATTATAAAAAGATTTCATATATTTCAAATTACGAACCGAAAACCTTTTTAAATTGGGAAAAGATATTTTTAATTCCATTGCAACATTACTATTTTAAATAATTTATTTTATTATTTTTATTTGCATAAGTACCCAAATTATTCTTGGCAATAGCATTTGTAATTATCATATTTTCACCTCTTAATACTATTATTTGGTATTTACTGGTGAAAATCAATGTTTTTTTATTTTAAATCTGGTAAATCAATATCTATATCATTTGTACTATCTTCAATTTTAAATTTAGGTAATTCATTCTCAATATTATTTTTAGGTTTTTCTTTTAAAATTGGTTGTTCTACAATTTCTTCTTTTGGTTCTTCGACTGGTAAAATAATATCATTAATTTCAATCTTTTTAGTTTCTATAGGTTTTTGATTAATATTATTATTATTATTATTATTAACAATTTTGTTTTTATTTTTTCTTCTCTTCTTTTTCTTTTTATTGATATTTTGATTAAAAACTTTAGCAAAATTATTATTACTATTATTTGTATTTTTATTAATAGTTATTGGCAGAAATTTTAAGGACTTAGTTTCATCATCTTTAGGACTTGTTACACTAATTGTATATGGTAAATATAATGGTTTATGTAAAAGTGTCCCAATTCTACCTCTTACTCTTGGAACTTCATTGTATTCTCTTATCTTTCTAATTAAAGCCTTAAGTAAAATTACTAAAGCAAAGGCTAGTACGATTAAAATTAAGCCAGTTGAACTACCAATAAATACTTGAAGACGTCCTAAAGCTGGTATTTTTAAAGCAACTTTACCAATAATATTATTATATTCTACTACCCCAGTATCTTCTATAGGGTTAGCATCTCCCTTAGTTTGATAACTATAAGTGCCATCATTACTTTTAATGATAGATACCACCCTATGAGTTATAGTCATTCCCTTTGTTTCAGGACTATTAGAAATAAAAGTAATTACATCTCCTATTTTAATATCTTCAGGTTGATCAACTTTAACATTAACAATTACATCATAAACTTGAATATTTGGAGTCATACTTGGACTCATTATTGAATATAAAGAAAATTTAGGTTCATATTTACTACCAAAAGTAGAAAATATTTTCGTGGCTACAAAATAATACAATAAAATACCAGCACAAATAACTAATAACGTAAATAAAGTCCAACTAAAAATAGTTGAAATAAGATGTAATATTTCTTTAAAACTGTTATTATTAGTTTTAGTATCCACGTCCTACACTTCCCTATTATATTTATATTATACCCAAATATTTGAAAAATAGCAATTAGCAATAAACAAAAATATGTAAAGAAAAAAGCTTTTTTAAGCTTTTATATACCCATTAGTTTAATAACGGCAAATACTAGTAAAATCATTAAGCCTAGACCAGTTGTAATTAACATACTCATAGTTTTACTTTCCATTTTTTCTAGCCGATTTTTATATCTTGTATCCCGCGCTTTTTGTTGTAAATTGGAGATTGTTCTTGAAAAAGCCATAATTTGTTCTTGTTTACGTTCTTGACGACCTAAACTTAACCGATATAATAATCTCATCATTCGCATGGAATCACGAACCGGATATTTCCGAGCAAATGCCATATATGGTTCAATCGTATCATCCCCAGAGTTAATAGCATCAATCATTTCTCTTAAACCATCTCTAAATATTTCTGGAGCTTCAGCCATTGATTTACCTATAGCTACTGGTACTGTATAGTGTTGAATTAAGATTTCAAGATTCTTTAAATAATATGGTAACATAGAATCAATTTCATGAATGTGTCTCGCATAATACTTTTTAATATCATTATAAGGCATCTTGAAAACAAAGAAACCAGCCACAAAAATTAATAATAACTTAACACTATTGAAATCTTTAATAAGGAAGAAAAATACTAAAACCATTACCATTAAAGCATTTTTAATTCTTTTATTAAATAAGATGTCCGCATTGGCATTATTTCCATATTTAGCCCGAACATAAAAGTCCCAATCACTTTCTTTTAATCTCATAAAAATCATTTGGTTATCAATTATAAGTTGATTGATATTTATTTGTCCGGTATAAGCCATAATAACGAAAATAATAACCGCTAAAATAATAATTTCTATTTGCATTATTCTACCCCCACATCTTCATTATAATATTTTTCACCAGATAGAAGGAAGAAAGCATTGATGATAACTACCGCATGAAGGATTATTTGAACATACCATA
Organism: uncultured Bacilli bacterium; assembly: GCA_947588765.1. GTDB lineage: Bacteria > Bacillota_I > Bacilli_A > RF39 > UBA660 > Onthocola_B. The sequence goes on along the minus strand of CANPZG010000025.1, from coordinate 13,348 downwards.
TATCAAGTAATGAAATATAATTTTCTTCTCCTAGTAAAAATCTTAAAACAACAACTAATAAAAATAACATTAAACCAAATTTTATGAAACGACCATGGAAGTTCTTTCTATCCATTTGGTCACGATATACACCTTCTACTAAGGCATCGATATCCATTGACATATTTTCTAATGCTTCCCCAGAATCTTTAGCACCTTCTTGGGTAATTTGTAAGAATAATTGATGCATATTTTTTACCATATAATATGGATATTTTTCATTAAAGTATTCAATTGAAGCATTAATTGTTCCATTTTGATAAGACATTTCAATCATCTTTTTAACATCACTTAAAACGGGATCCTCCAAAATACCAGAATCTCTAACCCCTTCCAAAGCTTTAACAAAACTTTGAGTTGTATTAAATTCCATTATAACGTTCGTCGTATAAGTTTGAATTTGTTCAAAAACATACTCACTAAATATTCTTTGGCAACGAAGATATGCAAGATACGGAATAAAAGAAACTGTTATGGCGGCATAAATAATAGCAATAATAATACTATAGAAATAGAAATAACCGATTAACCCAGCGAAACCACCCATTAAAACTATTTGCATAATGTATTGTTTAGTTGTAAATTCTTGTCCTAATTCAACAGCTTTTTCCCTAACTTCTTTAAATGAATATGGAGCATAACGATCATAAATTCTTCCAATACTTGAAATAATAAATTTATAAACACTTTCGCCTGGGTTACGTCGATATAATACGACAAACATAAATATAAACAAAAGAATTATTAATTCAGTGTATGTATTCATTTCCTTTCCTACTTTCTATAAACTTTCTATTTGACTTCCTGTACTTGCTGCGGGAGTTTGTTCCATAGCAGCATCTTCTAAAATATCTTCATCCGTTCCAATATCATCATTATTAACAAAATAATGTTTATTTAATTCTACACCTTGTACCCCTAAATATTCAATTAAATATTTAGATGGGTTATGAAATGCAAAAGAACCATCAAGTCTTTTTTTGAAAATAATATTAGAACAAGCCTTATTATTTTCATCAACAAAGAATTCTACTACTTCAATTATTTCTCTTTGGAACCGACCTAATTCTTTACTCATATAACCTTTTACATGGATTCCTATTTGGACATAACGATGAATTGATGTTAAGAATTGATCTATATCAATATTATTTTCTAGCAAACTATATAGACGCATGGGAATATTTAAGGCTCTATCCGAGTGAATAGTGGAAATAATATTGTGCCCAGATGAAATAGAGTTTCTGACCGCCATAACGGCTTCAGCACTACGAACTTCGGATAGTAAAATCCATTTTGGGTTTTGCCGCATGCAAGTTACCAAAACATCAGTATATGAAGCAATATTATTGGTTTTAACTGCCACAATATCTCGATGAGGAAATATTTTATCTAAGTGTAATTCCAAAGTATCTTCGACTGTTATTATTTTTTCATTTTCCTTAATATGACTAGCTAAGTATTTAACAAGTTCAGTTTTACCAGAACCAGTTTCCCCACTGACAATTATATTGCAGTGACCTTCAACACAAGTCATCAAAAAATCATGTAAATTTTCAGTAACATATTTTTCGTTTAATAATTTATCTTTATTTAATCTAATTTTGGCAGGAGTTTTTCTGATAACACATGAAATCCCATTCGTGGAAATTGAATCATGGATAAAATTAAGCCGTAATTCGGCTGATTCGGCATCCAAAAAAGGATGAGCCATATTAAATGATTTACCCATAACATTTGAACATTGAAATGCCAATTTTTCCATTAAGGAATTATTTATGTCTGGTCTTTCAACTCGATATACACCTTTATCAAGAGTTTTTAAATGAACTTGACCATTATTTGAATAAGAAATATCGGTAACACTATCATCATCCAAAAACTCTTTTAAAGGCCCAAAATCAATTTGTGAAAATATAGCATCATTCACAAATAGTCACCTCTTTTTCTTTTAATATTTTAATAAGTTACAGCTTCAGTCCGAGAATTAATATATTCTACTAATCTTTGACTACCTATAGTAGTTTCTCCTTCAGCTTCAGTATAATATTTACCTCTTGGTTCAGGGAATAATTCTACTCCTGAGATATATTTAGCATTTACTAATAAATTATTTTGTTCATCAGTAACACCAAATAATAAGTAAGCCGGTTGTCTAGTTGTAGTACTATCAAACACACTACGGCCTTGAGAATCTAGAACTGCTAAAACTTTGATACTTTCGATTAATCTACCAGTTATAATTGTCCCATTATCATTGGCTTTCATCCAAATATCGACATAATCACCAATATAAATTGAATTACCAAAAGTAGATGTATTATTTACAGATAATTGGAATACTCCATATCCTTCTGGTAAATTACTATAAGGAGCATTTGGTAGTTCATCAGCTGAAACTACTTGATTACGATAAAATAAACCACCTTCAGGTATTGAAGTACCAACATTAACGTTATAACCAACTATTTGATTAACATCAGTTATAATATTAACATTTTTTAAAAACTCCCTACTTATTTCAATATAATCTATATCTTCTTGCGTGATTTGCGTTGTAGCAGTTATTGTATTTTTAGCATAAGGTACTCTAACTGGGTCAATAGCTTTATTAACTCGATAATTATAAAATACCCATAAGACAACTACACCTGCTAAAATACCTAATATTGTAACTGTATTTTTATTTGATATAAATTTTTTAATTCCATTAATTAAATTTCCCATTTCTATTCCTCCTTTTAAGCACTCCAGAAATTTGCACCAGCTAAATTAGTCTCATCTTTAACTAGTTTATAACTATTAGTATCTTGGAAATGCCACCATTCACTAGCTAAATCATTTAATTTTGCATCTTTCATGTATTTATCTAATTTTTTAGCATCACTAGTCATACGTGAAGCATATTTAGTACTTCCTGGAGTTGCATATTTTGCGGCTAAAGTACTCAATTCATGCATATCGGATGGCATTGTAGCTCCTTTAATTGTTATATCTACAGCACAAGCCGTATTATGAGCAGATAATCCTTGAGCTAAAAACCAACTTTTATCATAACCAGCATAATTTATTTTATTAACTACATCAGCAGAATAATATCCACTATTTTTAGTTATTAATAAATTTAATGCATCACTAGCTTTTTTTGATACCGAAGACGGTCTATATGCATCATATACTACTAGAGTATCGCCATTATTTCTGGCATTAGCTGCTGCGGTTTTTAATTTTTTAGCAAAGTTATACAATGCTGGAACAAAATTTGCAAATTTATTTGAATACAATCTTTTACCAGTTACATTAGGTAAATCATGTCCAACCGCTTTATAAATACTTCCTGATAAATTGGTTATATTGTACTCCATTTCTGGAATATACTCTTTCAAATTAATTGCAGCAAATGTTGATGAAATCCAACCACATTTTTTCCCACTACCCTTATCATATTCAATTGCCCAATACTCAAATTTTCCTTGTTTTTCACCAAGAATCGTAAATTCATCTCCAGCTGATAATTTATCAGCAACATCATTGTGATCATAATCATGGAACACTTCTGTAGTATAATAAAAACTACCATTGTATTTATAATTTGATCTATAATTTACCATCATTACTCCATGCATACCTTTTAAATTAACAGTATCAATATTTTTTTCATCAAGTAAGCAAGTATTAACCGCTGGATCACTAGTAGTAATTTTAGTTTCTTTAACATTTGAAGTATTGCCTTCACTATCTTTTACATAGCTTTGAACATTATATGATGTATTAGGGCTTAAATTATTATATGTATAAGTATTTTTATCTGATTTTTGCCATGTATTACCACCATCAATACTAAAGTAATATTCTTTAACAGTATCAGAAGTAGAATTAACTGTAGTTTCTACTGTAATTGAGTTTTCTGTTTTTCCTTTGTCTTTAACTTGACTAACAGTTGGTTTTTCATTTTGAGTATTATCACCGGAAGAAGAGTCAGCATTACCTGACCCTGAATCTCCCACTGTATCATCTAAATTTGAATCACTATTTCCTTCAGTTGAATCATCATTTACACCAGAATTAGGTAATTCTACTGTACCATTTTCACTAACAGTATTACCTTCAATAATAGCATCAATTCTATTTACAATATCAAATTGTGTAGAATCACCTGCTACGGTAAATGATCCAGATTTACTTTTTACTTCAACACTAGCCTTTGGAGGTGTTTCATAAACATCATAGAAACTTACTGTATAAGTTGATGTTAAAGATGCATTTTCGGCAAAACGTCTAATAAAACTTTCGTAGAATTTTTCTTTATTCATTTTTATTTCACCATATTGGCGATAATATGAATAATCTACCGCATCTACCATTGCTGCTTCGGTAAGTTCTTTTATTAAGTAATAATCTTCCGTATTGTTAGAAGTAACACTTTGTACCAATAACATTATAACTACAATTAGAACTCCTAATAAAATTAACCAATAAGCCCAAAAAGCATTTTTCACCTAAGTGTCACTCCCTTTCTATTTCCAAGATGGACCACCAATAACTGATTCACCATATTTTCCGTATTCAGACCATGGAGTCCAATATCCACTATTAACTACTGATTCATTTGATCTATCTGATGCTGTTCCTCTACTTGCTTTGTAATAAACATTTGAACCATATTTTTCAATTACATTATCAATAAATGTACTATAACAGAACACATTTTTATGAACTGTTCCATTTTCATCTTCATAGTCATAACATACTAATGAAGCATCATTATAACCTCCAACACCATCTTTTTCTTTATTATATTGTCTAATATTTTCAATAATTTCAGGTGTCATTTCAATACTAAATTCTAACTTAGAATCATCAGAATCACGATTTGTATCATCATAAATTGTTGTATTATTTTCTTCTATTTCTTTAATAGTTTCATCTGCTTTGTCATAAACCATTGTTAATTCTGGGAATTTTGATAAATTCATATTTATATTCCAGTTATATCCATATTCTCGACCAGCAGATTCATTAAATTTAGATGTTGATACAGGTTTCATATTTAATTGTAAATCACCTAAATTGTAAATACAATTTATACAATCAAAGGTACAATCAGGACAATCTTCCCATTCACAATATTCCCCTACACAAACGAATTTACAATCAGGACAATCTTTTGGTCGACAGTCTGTATAATAATGACATACATATTCACCAGACCAATTGTTATCAGCAGTATATCCTTTAGCATAAGCTACACTATGAGTTTCATGATCTCCTTCGAAATCTATTAATCTTCCTTGTTCACCAGATTCATAAAATTCACCAAGATCTTCAATCTTTAATTTAAATATTCCTCCACCTGTTGTATCTCCTGCTAATGGTAATACATTTACTGGAGATAATGGAATATTTGGACTAGGATATTGCTTATAAGTTACTATAGAACCACTTGAAGGACCACTTGATACTACTTGATAATATACTGTAGGTGTATCATAATCTTGTTCTACTTCAAAATGTTGTTTAATGAATTTAGCTTGAGATACTTTTTGTGTATCAGTAGTACATTCATCTTCATCACATTTTATATAAGTACGATCTACAAATACACTATCAGTACTTGTCCAACCAGTACTACATTCATTTATTTCTTTATCAGTTGTACCAGTACAAGCTTGTAGTGAATCACTATCTTTTCTTGTACTTTCAATAGGTTCTAATGTTCTATCTTCTTTTGATAATAAATCATTATATAATGAATCTAATTCTTCACCAAAATTTTGTGAATATTCCCAATATACTTTTGGATCAAAATTATATTTAGAATTCCAATCTTTAGTACATGCATTAAATTGTTTAATTGTATTTTCATATTTTTCATCAAGCTTTTCTAAATTTTCTTTGGCTTCTGAAGCATCATCAGATATTTGAGTTGAAATATCTTCTGCACTTGTAGTTGAAGTATACGTATATGTTCCACTTTTAGTCTTAGATGTAACAGAACCTGTAGTAGTATTAGTATTAGCAACTTCTACTCCACTGTAAGTACCTGATAACGTCCAGGTATGTTTAGTACAATTTTCTTCAGTTTTTAATTGATTTCCGTCTTTATCTTTTAAATTACCATATTCATCACATTCTGATTCAATACTACTTGTATTCTTAGCAGCTTCATCTGTCATAAGTACTGTATCATGATTTTCAATATAACTCTTTTGTATATCAATTATATTATTATTATATTTTTCAATGTCTATAGCATTATCAGAAGTATTTTCACTACCACGGTAGCAATCTTTACTTCCTTCAATTCTTGCTTGTAATTTAAAGTAACCACCACAGTTAACATTATTTAAAGCTTTATTTAATGATATTTCACGATAATCTTCTTTACAGAAAGTACCACAATAATCATTATTTACCCCACCATTAGTATCGGCTAAACGATATTCATTTGTTGCATCATCTACATTATCAATAACACATTTTTTGATATCCTTAGGTGCTTCTACTTTAGCAATACCATTTTCATCTTCAGAACATATTGGTGTAGTTAAATTTGTTTCACAAGTTTCTTTTTTACAATTTGTTTCAATAGAATATGTTGCTGTAGAATTTTCAGATTTTTCAGCTGTATTTGAATCGTTATTTCCAGAAACCAATTTAACAGCTACATATCTTTGTGTATTCCAACTATTTGTTGTAGATTGAATCTTATATAATTCCATTCCTTTTTTAGCATATGTATCATATGTAAGTTTCATAGAAACTGGCTCACAATTTTCAGAATTTATTTCGCCTTTAGTTATAGTTACTCTAACAGTTACATTTCCATTACCATCAACTAGTTTAGTTAAATCAACATCAGGTGTTAATTTAACCCAGTTTTCACCATTTTTGTATTCTATGCTTTCAATTTTAACATTATTAGCATTACATTTTTCACATACAACATTTACATTATTTAGTTTATTATATTCCTTAATTCCGGTTAAATTAAATGTAAATGTTTTTATTTCTGTATTATTATCTGGTTTAGTAGTTGAGGCAAGTTTTACATCTACTTTAAAATCATCTATTGCATTTCCTTCGCCTTTTTGAAAATTTAATACAGCTTCAATACCTTTTTTCAATAATTGTTCTGCTTTTTCTCTAATAGAATTCATATTGAAGAAACGGGCTCTTAAATTTTTATTAAAGTTTTCACTATTTGTAGGATATGCTGCATATTTACGATAATTATCATAATGATTTGCATTATATGCTATTTTTCTATAACAAGTTTCTATTTCATTACTATTATTTAAAGTTTTACATTCACTAATACTATTATAAACTAGTTTAGTATTAGAAAATGATTCAAGTAATTTTTTGATATCATCAGCAGAATAACCACCTAATACATTAAAAATTGCAATATTTGCATTAGCAGCAAATTTAATTTGATAACTTTGGTCTTTAAAACCACCAGTCCAACCATCCATTGCTACACCTTCTACAAAAGCACGAAGAGCAATTTCTGTTGACGCTTTATCTGCATTACTACTATTTAGAGTATTAGCACCATTTTCAATAATTGCATATAATCCAGCATTATAAGCACTATTATTTGGATCATATACACCACTAACTTTATTAGAACTTCCTACTGAATCGTCATATGTCGCATCTAAACAATAGGCCATATATTTATTATCAATTTTATAGTTAAACATTTGATATGCCCATCTTACATCGTAAGAACTTAAATCATCTTTAGTATAATAACCTATACCAGCTTCTTGGCGATATCCTCTTTCAAAGCCTACAGTAACTTTATCTCCAACATTATAAGCTTTTACGTTACTAATTCCTACCCCCAAAGTAAGTGTTGTTAAAATAATTAAGAATATTTTTGTTAATTTTTTCATAAATCCATGCTCCTTTTTCTTTTAACAATCACAACTACTGCAACCCCCGCAGCAACAATTAATACAGCGCCGCCTCCAATAAAATAATATTTATTATTAGAAACGAATTCTTTTACTCTTTCCCAAAAACTATTATCAGTACCCTTTCCTAAACTTTTTTGAAGTTCATCATATTTTTTATCAACATATTTAGTTACTTCATCATTAAATTTTTCATAATCAATAGTATCATATGTAACCCATTTCTTGCATAGTTCATAATCAGATAATTGATAACAAATAGCTTCATTACTAAATTCGTTGTATCTTGGTGTTTTTACTGTTACTGTCCGATATAATTCACCTTCACAACCAGTTTTATCACTTGAATATACCTTAATAGTAAATGTTGTCGGTTTTTCATATACATTTTCCCAATCAAAACTTAAAATCTCATCTTCAGTGTCGCTATAATTGAAGCTTTTTTTAGTTTTATCATAATCGTTTTCAACTTCAACATAAAATTTTTCTGACAAATTAGTAATATTAATTGTTAAATAATAATATGTATAATCACTTTCTGCTTCCATATGATCATTATAGCGTGTTTCAGTCCGTTCTTTTTCCTCATATGTTGCTCTAATATTACCAGCTGCCGTTCTTAATTCTGCTTGCTCAGCATTAGTACAAACACTTGCTGCTCCCACATTTGCTATAAATATCACACTAATGCCAAAAGCAAATAATACATTTTTTATTCTTTGCATTTTGCCACCTACCTATAATTTAGTTTACCATATATAACTAGTATTTTCAATTAAAAAATTGAATATCTAATTAATTTATGATATATTTATTTTAAGAATGGAGATTGGATTATGAAAGCATTGAAGTATCTTAATTATATAAAAGGTATTCTTATATATTTTGGTGTAACAATTATAACAGAATTAATCCTTATTAAAATACCTTTTCCTAAGAATTTTTGGACTTCAAATCTTGTTAATCTTATTGCTCCAACCTTAACTAGTATTGTTTTAATCATAGTCTATAAAGACTTATTTAAAAATAAATTTGATGATTTTAAAAGTAATTACAAGAAGTATTTCTCAATTATTTTTAAATATTGGCTAGTGGGATTAGTCTTTATGATTATAACCAATACTATCATCAGTTCTATTACTAAAAGTATTGCCATAAATGAACAAGGAAATAGAACTTTGCTTAATAGTTTACCACTTTATTCAATAATTTCAACTGTTTTTTTAGCTCCTATAAGTGAAGAACTAGCTTTTAGGGCATCTATTAAGGATATTTTTAAAGATAAAACTATGTTTTGCCTAATATCAGCTTTCTTATTTGGCTTTGCTCATGTTATGTTTAATGGCGATTATATCTATTTAATTCCTTATGCTTCTTTAGCTTTCTTTTTTGCTAAAGCTTACTATGAAACCGATAATATTTTAGTCAATATGTTTATGCATTCATTCCATAATGCCTTTTGTCTTATTATGCTTGCTCTGGGAGGTCTCGTATGAAAAAGTTTTTAATTATATTATTAATATTAATTGTAAGTATATTTTTATATGGTAGATTTCTAGAACCTAAATTATTAAAAGTTCAAGAATATGAAATAACTAACTCTAATATATCTAGTGCTTTTGATAATTTTAAAATAGTTCAATTCTCGGATTTATTATATCGTGAAACTACGACGAAAGACGAAATTAAAAGAATCGTCAAAAAAATAAATGAATGCAATCCTGATATTATTATCTTCACGGGAGATTTAATCAATAAAAATTATAAATTAAGTGATGATGATAAAGAAAACTTAATAAAAGAATTAACTAATTTAAATCCAACTTTATATAAATATGCTGTTATTGGCGATAATGATAAGGAAAACTTAGATTTATATAAAAGTATCTTAGATTCCTCTAACTTTAAATTACTTAATAATGCCCAAGAATATTTATTTTATAAAGATATTAATCCCATCAAATTAATTGGTTTAACTGATTTAAGTAATATTGATGCTTTAAATACTAATGAAGAAAATATTACTCCAATATATACTATTGCTATTACACATTATCCTGATAATATAGATGCTATTAAAGAAAATAATTATGATTTAATTTTAACTGGTCATTCTCTAGGAGGAATAATTAATATACCTTTTTATGGATCAACTATAAAAAAAGAAAATGCTAAAATATATAGTGATAATTATTATCAATTTAATAATACTAATGCTTATATAAATAATGGTATTGGTACCGAAGATTTTACTTTTAGATTATTCAATGTTCCTTCAATTAGTTTATATCGCTTACATAAAGAAAAATAAAAAAAGAACTTGTTACTAGTATAGTAAGTTCTTTTTATTTATTCTAAGATATGATATAAGGATTTTCTTTAGTTCCATTGCCTGAAATAAGTTTAATGTTATTAATCAAATAAAATGAAGGTCTAAATCCAGCACTATTTGAATATACTGTAAAAAAATCTAAAACGTCATACGTTGATCTAATGTCATAAACTACATGATTATAATTTGAAGCTCGAGTTAAAGTTACTTCTGTCTTATTAGCAGATGCACTTATATTTAGCCATAAATTACCTTTTGTTTTTCGATAATCAAATTCAGGACCACACCTTTCTGTTTCCACTGCATTTCCACCGCATGGAATTGTATTATTTCCCATTAAACTCCAATAAATTGATGGGGCAGCATAATAATAATCTGTTATATACATAAGAGCAACTTTAGATGGATAAATTAAATCATATTTTGTGCATAAAATTCTACCTCTATTTTCATTGTCACAAAGTTTTGTATTTTCTTTTATTTTATTATTACCAAGTTCATACTCATAAGCTATTTTGGCATTAGATAATTGCCCCATACCATAAAACCAATGTTCTATCCCACCTATAGCCCAATCATGACTATTAATTTTTTTTTGCCAATCTTGGCTAAAACTATTTAAATATGTATTATTCAAAACATCGGTATTAAATGTACTATATCGCCAAGAATTTGGAGCAGTATCTGCAGTTGAGCCACTCCAAGTATAATCACCATTTAAAAAAGTGGCCTTAATTAGTTTAGCTTCATATTGATCATCACTATTTTTAAATAATCCAATAATTCTATATAAATTATCTTCTGGGCATTTTTCAGTATCAGTACCAAAACAAACATAATTATTAACCACATCATTTCCACCAGTAAATCGATATGATAAATCTCCAGCTTCTAATTCATAATTTTCCATTCCTTCATAATCTGGTAATTCATTATGATAGATTAATGTTCTATCCTTTGTACTTATTAAGTATTCTGCGAGTGTTCCATCCCAATCATATTCTTTTATTGATACCTTTATTTTAAAACTTTGATTCATTGTATCATTATTAGCATTTTCATCTAACCATAAATGTAGTTTATATGTTCTTTCTTTATCTAATGGTATTACACTATTATATACTTTATATGTATTTCCTCTTTTATTTTCTATCCCTTGTTCTAATTCTTTTATTTCCTCTTCACTAAATTCAGTTATTCCATTTGGTTTATTACTTATTAAATCAGTTATTAAAACATTATCATCTACATCTGTTACTGCATATCTTATATCTTTATCTTTAATTTCATTATCATTTAATGTTGTTAAATATAAATTAAATCCAGTATATTCTTCACATGTACTACTTATGGTAAATTCATAAGATGGTGTTTGTAATCCCATTTCTTCTTCCATTGGATACATATTTGTTAGATTAATTGTACTATTATTATCTTTTAATGTTATCTTTGCACAGTTATTTATTCCTATTTCAGTTTGGTTATTTTCTTTTTCTGTTTTTGGTTTCATATAAGAGTATGTTACACCTATTGATGATATTGTTACTACCAATATTCCTATTACTAAAAGTATTATTGTTTTATTTTTATTCATTATCAAACACCTCTATTTTTCCTTATTTTACTATATATATATATATATCAAGAGATGTCTTTTAATTTAACAATTGTTTACAATACGAAAAAAACTACATTACTGTAGTTTCACATTATTTACCTAGATAAGTTATTCGAGCATAGCCGTTGCCAACATGGCCCATTTCTGTTTCTCCACTTGGGCTTGGCATTCCCGTTTGTTCTCCAGCTTCAGTTATCCATTTATAACCTAGTCCATCTATCATTTCGGTGTTTTCAAATTTATAATTAGAATAATGGGTAGCACACTCTATAGTCTTAGAGTCTTCATTACAACCAGATTTTGGATTTCTATCAGTGGCTGAGGTTATTGCTAAACATCCAGTATGACCTGAGATGAAAGAGGAACCTCCTCCTCCACCGGCATGTCCCCTATTAGCAGCGCCTCCACCATAATAGCCGCCTCCGCCAGCACTTCCTCCACATACGCCATAATCATCATAACCACCATAACCAAATCCTCCTATATTTTTTTTGGAGTTAGGATACGAATAATCTGAATTAAATCCACCCACTACTTGATTGGCTCCTGTCCCATGATGGTTATGATATGCATATTGTGATTTATCAATACCATCATATCCAATTAATCCTCCAGCTGCTCCACCTAAACCTATATGATTTTCGCCAGCTTGGAATCCACATCCGCCTCCACCGGCAGCTACCATTATCCTAGAATTTAAACTACTATCCAAATTCCAATCACCATTTTCAAGTCTTATATCAGTAGCACCTCCACCGGCATATCCATTTTGAGTATGATGGCTTCCTACGCCTCCACCATTATAACCAGCTTCCTCACTTTGATTATCAGGATGACCTCCTACATAAATATATAAATTATCATTTTCATTTAATTCTATAATACCACTTACATAAGCCCCTTTGCCACCTTGATGATCTTCATCATAACTGCTTCCTTGTGCTCCCCATAATTCTATTTTATATGTTCCAGTCACTGGTACTATAAATTCTTGTGATGTTCCAGTGTAATCATAATCCTTTACTATTTTATTAAAAAATATGTAACATTTATCACTTATATTTCCAATAACTTGTATTTTATTATTAATCCACTTTATAATAGAATCATTATCACAATAACTTTCTTCTTCATTAAATGAGTATCCTTTTATAGGCCATTTTGTTACCTCAGTTTTTTCATATTCATCACTAGCAATATCATTTTCTAGCATTATGCTTATTAAATTAGATGTATTATTTTTTAATTCATCTTTTTCACTTTGTTTTGGATACATCACCCCTATAGACAAAACTAAAATGAATATTAATCCAATAAAAATAAAAATATTTTTATTTTTCATTTTCCAAACACCTCTATTTTTCCTTATTTTACTATATATATATATATATCATGTATACTATTACTTGTAAGTTTATTGATGAATTATACAAT
>CANPZG010000024.1 GCA_947588765.1 uncultured Bacilli bacterium | reverse complement strand
AATGTATATTACTACTCGAAGAATTTTCCGAGTTTCCTATCAATCTGGAGCAAGTGAGGAGAATCGAACTCCCATCTTAGCCTTGGCAAGGCCATATTCTAACCATTGAACCACACCTGCATGTAAAAATTGTATCAAACAATTAAAAAATTTGCAACTAAATTTGCTAAATATTTTAAAAATTGATATACTTATTACGTAAGAGGTATTAAATGAAAAATAAAACATTGAATTATTTACATAAAAAGAAAAAGGATATCATTGAATATATAATCAGTAATAGATTATTTTTATCTTATGTTTTACTATCAATTATTTCGGTTACTTTAGTAAGATGGTTAACTATTAAAAATGTTTGGGCTTTTAAGCCATTTGTTACTGATTTAGGGGTCATCCTAATAATAGGGGCCTTAGGTTATTTTATTAAACCTAGAAATCAATTTAAATATTATTTTACTTGGACGGTAATTTATTCTATATTGTGTATAGTAAGTAGTGTTTATTATACTTTTTATTCATCTTTTGCTTCCATTGGGGAGTTTGCCTCTCTAGGTCAAGTAGAAGGAGTAACGGGAGCTTTTACTGAAAAGTTAAGAATAATTGATTTTATTTATATTTTAGTTCCAATTATCTTTTATTTTATTCACCATAAATTAGCTGCTTCAACTTATTATTATTTTTTAGATAAGATTGAAAAAGGAAAAAAGATGGTTGTAGGGACAATTTTAGTTGGTACTTTATTTTTAGCGTATTCTTTTGGGGTAGCTACTGGTACTGATTATAGCCGTCTTGCTAAACAATGGAATAGAGTATATATCGTAGAAAGATTCGGGGTTATAGTTTATCAATTTAATGATTTAATACAATCAATGACGCCAAAATTAAGTTCTTTGTTTGGTTATGATGATGCTTTAGAACGTTTTAATGCTTATTTTGATAACAAGGAAGAACACAAAACTAATGAATACACGGGTGTACTTAATGGTTACAATATTGTCTTTATTCATATGGAAGGTATGCAAACTTTCTTAATGGATTTAGAATTTAATGGTAAAGAATTAACACCAAACTTAAATAAACTAGCTAAAGAAGGAATGTTTTTTAAAAACTTCTATCCCCAAGTAAGTACTGGTACTAGTTCTGATACGGAATTTACCTTATTAACGGGACTTTTACCAGCTCAAAGTGGTACAGTTTTTGTTTCTTACTATAATCGTAATTACTTTACTATCCCTAAATATTTAAAAGAAAAAGGATATTATACTTTTAGTATGCATGGTAATTATTCTTCAATGTGGAATCGGAATAAAGCTCATCCATCTTTAGGTTATGAAGGATTGTATTTTAATGAAACCTATAAATATACTGATGCTGATGTTGTTAATTTAGGTATCAATGATAATTTATTCTTTGAACAAGCCCTACCAATTATTGAAAACATCGAACAAACTTATAATAATTATATGGGTACCATGATAACTTTATCTAACCATGCCCCATTTAAAGCAGCCGCAGCTTTCTCAGACTTTGATTTATCGACAACTATGGATGTAGTAAATGAAGAAACGGGCTTAAAAGAAACTATTACGACGGATTATCTAAGAGATACAGCAGTCGGAGATTACATGTTAAGTGCTAACTATGCTGATGGAGCATTAGGTACATTCATGGATTATGTTAAAAAATCAAAAGAATTTGATAATACTTTATTTGTATTCTATGGTGATCATGATGCGAAATTATCTCGTAATGAAATAAATTATTTATATAATTATAATCCTGAAACGGGCGAAGTTTATACAGTAGATGATGAAAACTATCGAGAATATGATGCTTTCGATCATGAACTAAATAAGAAAACTCCTTTAATAATGTGGAGTAAAAATAAAGACTTAAAACGTATATTTAAAGGTGAAATAAATTATACTATGGGTATGAGTGATGTATCAACAACACTATTAAATATGTATGGTTTATATAATAAGTATTCCGTAGGTAATGATATCTTTAATATTAAAAATGATAATATAATTGCTTTCCCTAATGGCAATATCTTAACTAAAGATTTATATTATAATAATTCGAAGAATGAATATAAAATCTTTAATCCTAAATTTGAATTAACGGATGAATATTTAGAAAATTTAAAAGCGATAGTCGATGAAAAATTAGAAATTTCAAACTACATTATAGTTTATAATTTATTAGAGAATAAAACGATGACGGGTGAATAAAATGCGAAGGAAGTATAAAAGAATATTAAAAGGACTAGTGTTTGCTATTGTTATTATAATAATAGTTCTTTTGCTTGGTCATTTTTTCAAAAATTTAAGTCATTCAAAGAAAGTTAATGTTATTGATACTGTCGAAAACTTTGATTATGCTTTGGAAGATAGGGATACAGTTCTTTATAAAAATATCCATCAAGAATTAAAGGCCAATTTGGAAAGTGATAATATTGATTATGATAAATATGCCGAACAAATAGCTAAATTATTTGTGGTAGATTTATTTACGATGGAAAATAAATTAAGTACTTATGATGTTGGGGGCGTAGAATTTATTTATCCTGATGTTGTTGATAACTATAAATTAAATGTCGAACAAACAATATATAAAAATATTGAAAGTAATGGTGATGGTAAAAGAAACCAAACTTTACCAGTGGTTAAAAGTATAGAAGTTGTTAGTAATGAAACAGGAACATTTAAGTATCAAGATAAGGAAATGGATGCCTATATTATTGAACTATCTTGGGATTATGAAAAAGATTTAGGTTATGATAAAAAGGCCACAGTTACGATTGTGAAAAAGGATGATAAATTATTTATTGTAGAATATAAAGTAAATGAATAAAAGAGGGTAGTATGAAGAAAATTATTAAAAAGTTAAAAAGATCTAATCCATTAGTACGATATTTTTATTATTTTCTTTTAATAGCGTACTTATTATGTTATGGTTTTTTTACCTATAATTTATTATTGTTAACGGGTATTGAAACCATAATTAGATATATATTAATTGGGGTATTTTTATTCTGGTTTCTTTTTTATGCAATGTATTGTTTCCTTAATTTACTGATGCGGAAATATAAAAAAATAATTTTAATGTCATTATTGCATGTTGTCTTTATTGCGGTCTTTATTGTTAGTTCTTATTATATGGGAATAGTTAATGGTTCTTTAAGTAATTTACAAGATAAAGATAAATCAATATATACTAGTTATTTAATTAAATTAAAGAATGCAGAATTTAATAATGAAAGTACCATAGGTAGAATTAGTAATACCAATGATTTAGAGGGTTATGAACTAACTTTAAAATTAATGAAAGAACATAATTTAAATAATGAAATAACT
Organism: uncultured Bacilli bacterium; assembly: GCA_947588765.1. Taxonomy (GTDB): domain Bacteria; phylum Bacillota_I; class Bacilli_A; order RF39; family UBA660; genus Onthocola_B. The sequence goes on along the minus strand of CANPZG010000024.1, from coordinate 14,241 downwards.
AATTATGATGATTATTTTGATATGATTTATTCTTTATATGAAAAAAAGATTAATGCTATATTTGTTCCAAGCAATTATATTACTTTATATGAAAGTACTGAAGGTTTAGAAAATATAGGACAAGAAACAGAGATAATTTATCAATATCAAGAAAAGATTAATGAAAAAAACAATACTTTAAGTAGTAATAAAGACTTTACAGAACCACTTACATTCTTACTTATGGGCGTAGATTCCACTATTGATGGATTAAATCCTAATGCGGGATTTAATGGTGATACTTTAATGCTTATTTCCTTTAATCCTAAAACTTTGGACACTTTAATGTTAAGTGTACCAAGAGATACTTATGTGCCAATTGTTTGTAATAGTAATAAGTATGCGAAGATTAATTCATCGGCTGCCTATGGTAGTGATTGTGTTATTGATACAGTTGCATCCTTATTAGATACTAAAATTGATTATTATGTTAAGATTAATTTTAAAGGAGTAGTAGCCTTAGTAGAAGCTATGCATGGTATTGAAGTTGATGTGGAAGCACCAACTTATGGTGCCGATAAATATGGAGGTAAGATGTGTGAACAAAACTCTGATCGGCAGTTTGGAGATAAATTAATATGTCTTGACCCAGGCTTACAAACTTTAAATGGGGAACAAGCTTTAGCGTATTCCCGTAATCGTCATTTATATTTAGGTAGTGATTTAGATCGAATCCGTCATCAACAACAAGTCGTTGAAGCTATAGCGAAAAAATTATTGAATTTTTCAACATTTACTGATTTCAAAGATATCTTTAATGCCATAAGTAATAATATTGCTACTAATATGAGTAAAGATAAAATATTATCTAGTTATCCGGTTTTAAAAGAAATGGCTTTAAATGCCTTAAATGGGGAAGAATTTATTAATATTAATAAAGCAACTTTAGAAACTTACAGCTTGCCAGTATATTTACCTAAATCAGGTACTTATACTTCAGCTCAAGGATATTATTCTGATTCTTTAAGGGATGTTCAAGATGCGATTAAGAAAACTTTAGGTATAACACCAAAAGAAGAAATTAAAACTTTTGCTTTTTCAGCGAATGAAGAATATAAAGTTCATATGGCTGGTAAAGGATTAAAAAAAGAAAAGTCTTTAGAACTAATGCCTAATTTAATTGGTTCAAATGTTTCCGTAGCCGAAGAGTTTTGTGCGAATCACAATATAACTTTAAATAAAAAGTTTGTGGATCCGGGAGAACAATACTACAATGGCAGTGTGGGTGTTGGTCTAATAGGGGACCAAGATGTTAAAATTGGTACATTAGTTAATAATATTACAGAATTAACTATTTATATTCCTAATAGTGTTAGTAAAACACCTACGAATGATAATGAAACAAATGACAAAACAAATGAAGATAATGATGAAGGCCTTGGCGATATCATTGATGAAACAATAACAGATTTTATATTTTAGGATGGTGATTTTATGTATGATATTATTATAATTGGCGCAGGACCTGCGGGTTTAACAGCAGCTCTTTATGCTTTAAGAGCTAATAAAAAAGTATTAGTTATTGAAGCTAAAAGTTATGGGGGTCAAATAATTAAAGCCAATAAAGTAGAAAACTATCCGGGAATAGACACTATTTCCGGAGTTGATTTTGCTACTAATTTATTTAAGCAAGTAGAGGCTCAAGGTTTAGAAATAAAATATGAAACAGTTGAAAGAGTAACTAGTGATAAGGAAGTTATTACGGGTAATGGTAGTTATAAAGCTAAAGCGGTAATTATCGCTACAGGTGTCGAAAATCGAAAACTTAATTTGCCTAAGGAAAGTACTTTTGTAGGTAAAGGTGTCTCTTATTGTGCTACTTGTGATGGTAATTTCTTTAAAGGAAAGATAGTTGCTGTTAATGGAGGAGGCAATACGGCGATTGAAGATGCCTTGTATTTAGCGGATATTTGTAAGAAAGTTTATTTAATTCATCGTCGGGATGAATTTAGAGCGGAAGCTAAATACTTAAAGGAATTAAAAAATAAAAATAATGTGGAAATTATTTTAAATGCTACTATTACAAATTTAAATGGTGATGACCATTTAGAAAGTATTACAGTATCTCGTGAAAACAAAGAAGAAAATATTAAAGTTGATGGTTTATTTATTGCGGTAGGACAAGAACCTAAAAATGAAATATTTGCGAATGTCTGTGATGTTAATGAATATGGTTATATAATTACCCATGATGAAGTTTATACCAAAACTCTAGGTATATATGCCGCGGGGGATACTCGCGTTAAAGTTTTAAGACAACTGACAACAGCAGTTAGTGATGGTTCTCTAGCGGCCACTATTGCCATCAAAGAAATGCGAGAAAAATAATTAAAAAAGTTTTACTTATAAGTCTTTCTCATGTTATAATGGATTGTAGAAGGAAGGAAGTAGAAAAATGAAAAAAATATGGGGATTATTAATAGCATTAATGTTATTATTACCAGGAATGGTTAAAGCTGAAGAAGCTGATGATATGCCACAAGTAGTAGATGATGGCTTAGTAAAAGTATATATGTTTGAAGCAGGAGGATGCCCTTATTGTGAACAAGAACTTGCTTATTTACAAAGTCTAGAATCTTATGGCACAAAATTTACGGTAGTTTCTAAAGAACTATATGTTGATCATAATACTTGGGCTCAAGGAGAAGATTATGAATTAGGTCAAGAAGTTGCTAAAGCATTTAATGCCGCTGGATTTACTCAAGCTAAAGCAAATGGCACACCAATGATTATTATTTCTGATGTATATGCTTCAACTGGATATGATGATAACCTTGAAGAAGTCATTGATTTAGCATATCAAGAAGGAGATAAAGATGTAGTTTCTTGTATAGCTAATGGTGGTAAAGAATGTATCGCGGCAGTGGAACAAAAGAAACTAACTGTGGTAGGAGCTGCTGTTTTAATTGGTAGTGTTGTTGTCGTCTTTGGTATTATTATTTGTATTTATTTATATACGGATAATAAAAACAAAAAAGCAAAATAAAATAATAAAAAAAGTAGATTTAAAAAATTTACTTTTTTTATTATATGTAACTTAGTTGTAACCTAGAACTAATATAATTATCACTAGAAGGAGAAAAAATATGGAAATTTTAAAAGTAGAAAATTTAACAAAAATTTATGGTAAGGGAACAACTAAGGTTGTAGCTTTAGATAATGTTTCTTTTACCGTCGAAAAAGGAGAATTTGTCGCTATTGTTGGAGCCAGTGGTTCGGGTAAATCAACACTTTTACATTTAATTGGTGGCGTAGATAGACCGACAAGTGGGAAAGTATTTATTGATGGTAATGATATTTTTAGTTTTGATGATGATAAACTAGCGATATTTCGCCGGCGCCAAGTAGGTTTAATTTATCAATTTTATAATTTAATACCTATTTTAAATGTGGAAGAAAATATTACTTTACCGTTATCTTTAGATAATAGAGTAATAAAACCAGATAAAATAAATGAAATGTTAAAATTATTAGGTTTAGAAAATAGAAAAAATCATTTGCCTAATGAATTATCGGGAGGTCAACAACAAAAGACTAGTATTGGAAGGGCGTTAATAACGAATCCAACTTTAATTTTAGCTGACGAACCAACTGGTAACTTAGATAGTAAATCTTCTGATGAAATTGTGGCTTTACTAAAAAAATCTAACAAAGATTTAAAACAAACAATAATAATGATAACTCATAATTTAGAAATAGCTAAAGTAGCTGACAGAATTATAAAAATTGAAGATGGTAAAATCGTAGGTGAAAACCAATGAGTTTATTAAATAAATTAACTATTAAAAATTTAAAACTTAATAAAAAAAGAACGATTGTAACCATCATTGGGATTATTTTATCTGTTGCTTTAGTTACAGCTGTTGCTAGTATGTATTCTAGTTTAGTTTCATCTTTAATTAAATATGAAACTACCGAAAAAGGTAATTTTCATGTGGCCTTTTATGATGTTGATACCACAGATTTAAATTTATTTAAAAACAATCGCGAAATTGAAAAGTTTTACTTAACAGAAAATATTGGTTATGCTTTAATTAATAGTCAAAATGAAAGCAAACCATATGTTTTTATTAAAGCTTTTAATAATGATGCAATAGAAAATTTAGCGGTTAATCTTGTTGAAGGTAGATTACCAGAAAATGATGGAGAAATTGTTATTCCCACCCATTTAAAAACTAATGGTCGCGTGGAATTAAAAGTAGGCGATAAATTAACCATAGATGTTGGTACAAGAGTAGATAGTACGGGTAAAGTATTATCCCAATTAAATAGTTTTGATTCTAATAATAAAGAAACTTTAGTTAATACCAAAAGTGTAACTTATACTATTGTTGGTATTATTAACCGGCCGGCGAATAGTGTTGAACCATATTCAGCCCCAGGTTATACCTTTATTACCAAATTAAATAGTAATAATTTAACACCGCAAGTAGATGTTTTTGTAAGATATACTAAGAAAGGTTTAAAAAATGAAAAAGCTTTAACCGCAGGTATTCTAGAAGTTGATCCGGATTGCTATGAAATGTCTATAACTGGTAAAATTAATAGTGATATTTCAGCCAAAAGAGTAATGGAAGAAATGACGCATAAAAAATATGACTTCAGCACCAATAAGTATTTAATTGATTTAGAAACCAATCCTTTCCAAAATGAATCTATAAGTTCTCTTGGAGGAGTTATAGTCGTAGTTTGTTTAATTATAGTTTTTACCTCTATCTTTTGTATAAAGAATAGTTTTGATATTTCGATAACCGAAAAAATAAAACAATATGGCATGCTTAAAAGTATTGGAGCCACAAAAAAACAAATTAAACATAATGTCTTTTTTGAAGCTACCATCCTTGGAGCAATAGGTATCCCTTTAGGTCTTTTAAGTGGGATATTTGCTTCCTATATTTTAATAATTGTTAGTAATATCTTTTTAAAGAAAGCTATGGCAGAAAATTTAGTTTTAATATTTTCATTAAATGTTTATTGTTTAATAATTGCTATTGTACTTGGTATTATCACTTTATATTTTTCCGCTTTTCGTTCGGCTCATCGGGCTAGTAAAATTTCACCTATCGAATCCATTCGTAATAGTGCAAATTTAAAACTAAATAATAAAAAACTTAAAACTAATAATTTAATTCATACGATTTTTGGTATCGGAGGCGATATATCGATTAAAAATCTAAAACGAAATAAAAGAAAATATCGTACCACCGTTATATCGATAATTGTCTCAACCACGGTCTTTATTGCCTTATATTCTTTTATGTCTTTAGCCTTTGATTCGGTGAAATTAGAATTAGGTAACTATAACTATGATATCGTTTTACAAATAAAAGAAACCCAAGAAAATATGGCGAAAGTTAAAGAGGCTACTAATTTAGATAATATAACTAATTATAATATTCAAAAAAATATTGGTTTATATCTTGATAATCCCATATTAAGTAAAGAATATAAAGAAGTATTTCCTAATGATGAAGATGAGGCATTTATCCAAATATATGTAATAAGTGATAATGAATATTTAAATTATCTAAAAGAGTTAGGCTTAGACTATAATATCGTTAAAGATAAAGGCATTTTAATTGATAATGTTTTTACTAATTATTATAATGCCAAGAAAGATAAAGTTGAAAATATCTTTATTCCTTACTATGAATATAAGGAACATGATATTATAAGTGGTATAATTAATGATGAAACAAACTTAGTTATTGAAATAGCTAAAGTAACGGAAAAATTACCATTTCCTTATAATCTCTTATATAGTCCAACTTTAATTATTAGTGATGAACTATATTATACTAAAATAAATCCTACATTTAGTAATAATAGTTATGCTACAGTTTTTTATAAATCAAATAATGCCACTAAATTACAAGATGATATCGAAAAAACTTTAAATGGTTTAGACTATAATTTAAATAATATTGAAGAACAAGCTACCATGATGAATAATTTATTTATTTTAATTGGAATATTCTTATATGGTTTTATTATTGTTATTTCTTTAATTGGAGTTACTAATATCTTTAATACGATAACAACTAATATGGAATTAAGAAAACAAGAATTTGCGATGTTAAAATCCATTGGAATGACTAATAAAGAATTTAAAAAGATGATTAGATTAGAAAGTATCTTTATGGGGATAAAATCTTTAATTATTGGTATTCCTTTAGGTATCTTACTTTCATATTTAATATATTATTTATTTAATTCTCCCGAAGCATATAAATTGCCAATTATTGCTATTGTTATAACTATCATTGCTGTATATTTATTAATTACGCTTATTATGCATTATTCTTTAAAGAAAATAAATAAGCAAAATACTATTGAAACAATAAGGAATGAAAATATTTAAAAGTTATGATATAATGACTATAGGAGGATATATATGGAAAACTTATTTAAAAATGAAAAACAACCAGATTTAAGAATATATGGGGTTGATAATTTTTCTTCTGGCGTATATTTTTTAAACGAAGCTGATTTATATCATGCGGTAGCTAACTACGAAATTCCTTTTTGGAGTAATATCATTATTTTAGAATATTACCAAGAATATGCTGGAAAGAAAGATGTTATTAGAAAGACAGATAAAGAAGGTAAGATGGGTATCTATGCCGTGGAATCTACGAATGAATTAAGACTTTTAGATATTCCCGCCAGTATGGAACAAAGATCTTACATTTGGAAAATAATTCCTGGTAACATACGAAAAGAATATGGGGTTTTAAGAAATATTGGTATTACCTTTACCCAAGATTTATATCAAGAAGAAGAAAAATTACAAGAACTTCAAAGAAGAGAGTTATATAAAGAAACTTTTAAAGGTTAAAAAAGTTTCTTTTTTAAAGGAGCACTATGAAAATATTATTAATTGAAGATAACTTAACAATTGCCAAAGGATTACTTTATTCTTTTAAGCAAAATAATTATGAATTAATTCATGCTTCTAATATTAAAGAAGCAAATATGTTTTTAGCTAAAATAAATTTTGCTTTAATTATTTTAGATATAACTTTACCGGATGGTAATGGTTTAAATTTCTTTACTGATAATATTAAAGATAAAAAAATACCAACTATCTTTTTAACGGCGAAAGATGATGAAGAAACTATTGTTAAAGGACTTAATCTAGGGGCGGAAGATTATATTACCAAACCCTTTAGTACCAAAGAACTTTTAGCGAGAGTTAATAAAATAATTTTAAGAGTGAAGAAAAATAGTTTAATAACCATCAAAGATATAACATTTGATATGGATAAAATGATAGTTTTAAAAAATAATTGCGAAATAGATTTATCTCCTTTAGAAAAGAAAATCTTAATGTTACTATTTTTAAACTTAAATAAAGTGGTAACCCGAAATACTATTTTTAATAATATTTGGGATATCACGGGTAATGATGTTGATGATCATACCATTACCGTTTATATTAAAAGAATAAGAGAGAAATTAGGTAGTGATATAATTAAAACTATTAAAGGAATAGGTTATGAAATCAATGAAGAATAATGTTAAATTAAAAGCGTGTTTATTTAAAATACTTATCTTAACTATTATATTATTAAGTATATTTGTTATTTTAAATATCAGTGAATATAACTATTTACGCAATAATACGAATGAAAAAGTTTTAGAAGTATTAAGTATTGTCAAAGAAAAGTATCCGGATATAACTGACGAAGAACTTTTAAATATTTTAAATACTAAAAGTAACCATCAAATAAATTTAAATAAATATGGTATTGATATAACTAAAGATGATATATCAATAACTAACAGTAAAGCTTATCCCTATATTTTAGTTCTTAATTCTTTATATCTATTTTTAAGTATAGCAATAGTTTTATTTTTATTCCTCCAATATAATAAAAATAAAAACAAAGAACTAAAAGATATAACTAATTATTTAGAGGAAATCAATAATCAAAATTATAGTTTAAAAATGGATAGTTTAAGTGAAGATGAATTATCAATTTTAAAAAATGAATTATATAAAGTAACCGTTAGTTTAAAAGAAAATGCTTTAAATAGTGAATTAGATAAATTAAATTTAAAAGAATCTCTCGAAGATATTTCTCATCAATTAAAAACTCCTTTAACATCTATTTTAATTATATTAGATAACTTAAATGATGAAGATATGGATGGTAAAATTAAAAAAGACTTTTTACATGATATTAAAAGAGAAGTAATGAATGTTAATTTTTTAATTCAAAATTTATTAAAGTTATCGAAGTTTGATGTAAATGCCATAACTTTTAAAAAAGAAGATGTAAAGTGGTCGAAGATCTTAAAAGAAGTTATTAAAAATGTGGATTATTTAAGTGATTTAAAAAATATTACAATTGTTAAAGATAATAATGATGGTATTATTAATTGTGATTATAACTGGGAAATTGAGGCTTTAACCAATATTTTAAAGAATTCTTTAGAGCATTCCAAAGAAAATAAAAAAATCTATATTAATTTTAGTTCCAATAAGATTTATAATTTAGTTACGATAAAAGATGAAGGAAAGGGCATAAGTAAAAAAGATTTACCTCATATCTTTGAAAGATTTTATCAAAGCAATAAAGCTAGTAAAGATAGTGTGGGAATAGGTTTGTCTTTAGCTAAAACCATAATTGAAAAAGATAATGGTAGTATTAGTGTTGAGGCAAGTAACAAAGGAACAACCTTTATAATTAAGTATTATAAATAATTGTCAAGAAATGTAAATTTAAATAAGTTATAGCCAAAAATAAAAAGTCTATGCTATAATGAAATAGATAAACAAAATTTAGAAAGTTAGTGTATATATGATTGTAGTTTTATATTATATTTTATTTAGTTTTTTATTAATCTATGGTCTTTATTTCATTTTCACGGGAGTTATAGGTTTAATTAGAAAAAGTAGATATGTAGCTAGCAAAAGTAATAAAAAGAATAAATTTGCTATTTTAATTGCGGCCCGAAATGAAGAAAAAGTTATAGGTAATTTAATAGATAGTTTAAATAAACAAGATTATCCTAAAGATAAATTTCAAGTTTTTGTTATACCTAATAATTGTACTGATAAAACTAAAGAAGTAGCTCTTGAAAAAGGAGCAGAAGTTTTATTATGCAAAAGAAAAACTAATACTAAAGGGGATGTTTTAAGATTTGCTTTTGAAAAACTAAAAAAAGAAGATATTGATGCTTATGTTATATTTGATGCTGATAATATTGTGCATCCCGAATTTTTAAAACATATGAATGAAGCTTTTAATGCGGGGTATAATGTCGCTCAAGGTTTTAGAGATGCCAAGAATCCATCTGATAATTGGTTAAGTGGGAGTTATTCTTTATTTTATTTACTTCAAAATGTCTTTTTAAATCGAGGTCGCATGGGTTTAAATTCTTCAGCCTTCATTAATGGAACTGGATTTATGATTAGTAAAAAATTAATCGATGAAAAAGGCTTTAATACAGTTACTTTAACCGAAGATATGGAGTTTTCTGGTCTTTGTGCTTTAAATAATGAAAGAATTGCTTATGTGGATGAAGCTATAACTTACGATGAATATCCCAAGAAATTTAATTCTTCATGGAGTCAAAGAAAAAGATGGTCGGCTGGGATATATAGATGTATGCATCTATATAATCCTAAACTAATTATTAGTTTGTTTAAAAATAAAAATTTTGCTTGCTTAGATATGTTTATGATTTATCTTGGACCTTTAATGCAAGTTTTAGGTTTTATTTCTCTTGTTTGGTTAGTCATCTTTAGAATAGTAGGCGTTAATCTTCATGATATATTTTCGACATTCTTTGCTTTAGACTGGTTATGTTTTGCGATAGGCTATTTAGTTAATGTCTTATTATGTTTATTTGTTTTATATTATAAACATAAGAAAGTATCAACTATATTAAGTGGTCTAATATTATTCCCTGTATTTATTATTACTTGGATTCCGATTAATATAGTTTGCTTATTTAAAAAACAAACTAAATGGGAAGAAATAACCCATAATCGGGATATAAAAATAACTGATGTGATGGAACCATAAATAATCAACTTAATATTGACAACATAAAGAAAATATTATAAATTGTTGTTGGGTTTAGAGCTGACAAAGACTTTGGTCTGTCAGTCTTTTTAATTATTTTTGACTATCATAATTGGTAGTTTTTTATTTTGTAACAATATTTATATTGACAAATGTTATATACTGTTATATAGTGTTATATGTGATGTGTATGAAAATGATTATTAGTAATAAAAGTCCAGTACCTATTTATGAACAAATAAAAAATAATATTATTGAACAAATTATGAGTAATGAATTAGGCGCCGATGAAGCTTTACCTTCTATTAGGGTACTCGCTAAAGATATTAAAATTAGTATTATGACCGTGAAAAAAGCTTATGATGAATTAGAGACAGAAGGCTATATTAAAGTTATTCAAGGCAAAGGCACTTTTGTTGCCCCTTGGGGTAATGCTTTAAAAAAAGAAAATATTAACAAAACCATTGAAAATAATTTAGCTAAAGCGATAGAACTCGCCAAAAACAATAATATCAAAAAAGAAGAATTAATTGATTTAATTAATTTATTATATGAAGGAGAATAACAATGGAAGAAATAAAAATAAATAATTTAGTTAAAAAATATCATGATTTTACTTTAGGCCCAATTGATATAGATATTCCTAAAGGCATGATTATTGGTTTAATTGGCGAAAATGGGGCTGGTAAAACAACTTTAATTAAAGCTTTATTAAATATTATCAATATTGATGAAGGAACAATAACTGGTATTGATAATAATGATGTAGGCGTAGTCTTAGATGATGCTTTTTTACCTAATAATTTAAAAGTTAAAGATGTTGCTACCATTATGCAAAGTTTATTTCCTAATTGGGATAAGAACTTATTTAAAACTTATTTAACTAAATTTAAATTAAATCCTAATTTAGTTTTAAAAGAATTATCAAAAGGGATGCATAAAAAGATGGAAATAGCTTGTTCCCTAGCTCATCAACCTAAAATTTTAGTTTTGGATGAACCGACAAGTGGGCTTGATCCTATTATTCGTAATGAAGTGATGGAAATATTCCAAGATTTCATGGAAGATGAAAACCATACTATTATTTTATCAACTCATATAACTAGTGATTTAGATGCTATTGCCGATAAAATTATTTGTATTGATAATGGTAAAATAATTTTAAATGAAACTAAAGATAATATAGAGGATTATGGTATTATAAAATGTGATAGTAAATCATTTAATAAAATAAATAAAGAAGACATTATTAGATACAAACAAAATAAATATGATTATGAAATACTGATATCTAATAGAAGTAAATTAAATAAAAAATATAAAGATATGGTTATAGATAAAGCAACTATTGAAGATATTATGGTGTTATTAGTGAAAGGAGAAAAATAATGTTAGGTTTTATTAAAAAAGATTTATTAGTATCTAAAAGTAATTTAAAAATATATTTATTAATGCTTTTGGTTTATATTTTACTATCATTAAATGGTGATTTTAATATATTATTTGTTGTTCCTTTTTTAAGTACGGTAGTCGTTATTTCTTCTTTTAGTTTTGATGAGGCCAGTAAATGGAATATGTATGCCGCAACTTTACCAAAAGGAAGAAAAAATATTGTTAAATCAAAATATTTAGTTTTAGTAATTTTATATTTTTTAACTAGTATTATATCTATTCTTTTAGCGATGATTATTAGTTATTTTACTACAAAAAGTATTCCTTATTTAGAAATATTTTTAACTACTTTATATATGTGTGTTGCCGTATTTATTATTCATGCTATTATATTTCCTTTTATATTTAAGTTTGGAATAGAAAAAGCAAGATTTATTATTTTTGGCTTTATCTTTGCTTTTGCTATAGTTGTTGGTTTAATAACAAGTAATATTGATTTAAGTTTTATTAACGAAGAATTTGAAAAAATAAATTTATTACAACTAAATTTAATTGTAAGTGCTATAGGAATAATTAGTTATTATCTATCATACTTAATAAGTAAAAGAATAACTTTAAAAAAAGAATATTAGTGCCAAGCTAATATTTTTTGTTTTCTTTAATAAAAAAGTAACTATTTGGGTTTACAAAATTTGTAAAAATTTTTTCAAAAAATTGTATCAAAATAGTTGACTTTTTTTTTTTTTTTTTGATAGTATGGGGTTTAGAAAGGAGAAAGAAGGAAAAGGTTTTAAAAAACAAACAATTTTAAGAAAGGAAGAGGATATTATGAAAAATTTAAAGAAAATTGTATTTAGTTTACTAGCTATGCTAGTAATGGTTACGAGTGTTAATGCTGCTGAAGTAACAACAGCTGATGAGTTACAAAAATGTTTAAATAATGGCGGAGAATGTATTTTTAAATCTGACATTACTGTAAATGATACAACATATGGAAATTTATATGATTATGAACCTTATGTAACTGCCACTAAAGATGTAACAATAGATTTAGCCACTTTTAAATTAATTTTTAGTGAAGATTACGCTTTTTCAGTTGATGCAAAAAACATTAATGTTATTTTAAAAAATGGTTCTATTGAACAACAAAGTGATGGTAATAATAATGCAATTTTTGTTACTGCTGGTAATTTAAAAACAGAAAATTTAACTATTAATGTAACCGGTGCTATTAAAGGAGCAAAAGGAAAACAAGTACCATACGCTTTTGCAGTAAGTGGAACAAACAAAAATAATATTGCTACATTAGAAGTTGGTAGTGATACAAAAATTAATGTTACTAATGGTTATGGTATTGCAGTATCAAGTTTTGCAAATGTTACTTTGAATGGTACTTGGAATACTGGAAAATCAGTAGTAGTTGGTATGGATGTTACAGAAAATGATACTTCTTTTGCACCTACCAAAACAACAAATGTTACATTTGTAAATGGTAGTTATACTACTAATGAAATTGTAGTTGCAATTACTAAAGGTAATTGGATATTTAATGGAGGAACTTTTTTATCAAAAACTGATGATGCCATTAATATAGGTGCAATCCCTAAAAAAGCAGAAAATTTATCTATAATAATTAATGATGGTACTTTTGTTACTGAAAATGCATATCATAGTCCAGTTTTTTCATCAGCATTAAAAGGATTTATTTATGGTGGAACATTTAAGGCTCCTATATCTGGATTTGCATTAAATGGTAAAGAAGATTATATTGCTGAAGGATATATATACGTTGCTGAAAATACAGATACTCAAAAAGTACATGTAATTGCTAAACCAATAAGTATCATTGTTGAAAACGTAAATGATCCTGTTGAAAAATCAGATTTACAAAAGACATATTCTTATGATGCTAATGCTACAGGAGCAAATACTAAATTAAAACAACTTTACTCTGGTAATACAATAAACTTAGATGAATTTTTAGGTATTCGTGCTTTAGATAATAAATATTATAAAGATTATACAGCAATAATAACTATAAAAGAAACCGGAGAAAAATTTTATACTAAGTTATATACAAACTATAATGCAGGGGGAATGTTTGGCTCTTATGTAATAGGACCAGATGATGCAGATAATTCATTTGTATTACCTAAAGAAGATGTTACTGTAACAATTGAATTTGTAAAAACAGAAACTTTAAAACCACATAAAGTTGAAGTCGCAACTGATATAACAAATGGTTCAGTTTCTGTAGATAAAACAGAAGCAAAAGCTGGAGAAACAGTTACAGTAACTGTAAAAGCTGCTGAAGGATATAAATTAGTTAAAGTATTGGTATCTAATGGAATAGAAGTAACTGCAAACGAAGATGGAACATATTCATTTGCAATGCCTGCTAGTGATGTAACAGTTTCAGCTGAATTTGAAAAAGTTCCAGTAAATAATCCAACTGATGATGGAGAAGAAACTGATACCAATAAAGGCGAAGAAAATAACAATAATACAGGAAGTACTCCTGCAGATGAAAATAATAGTGAAAACCCAAGTACTCTAGATAGTATTGTAAGTATCGTAACCCTTGCAATATCAAGTCTAGGTACAGCTGGATACTCAATTAAGAAATTTATTAGAAAATAATAAATTTAGAGATATTTCCAAAATTCTCTCGAAAAAGCACTGAATCCCAAATACCAGTGCTTTTCTCTTTTTTTCTTAAAATATATTTTTTTATTTAAAAAATTTATAAAAAAAATTTCATAAAAATAGTTGA
>CANPZG010000023.1 GCA_947588765.1 uncultured Bacilli bacterium | reverse complement strand
ACATTATTCTAATTATAAATTTGAAAATACAGAAATGATAGATGGTTTAGGTTATAAATGGACAACTGAAGCTGGAGCACAAACTGGAATGCCAAGTCCAAGTGGTGGCAAAGAAAATGGCCACGATGGTAATGGTTATGCAAGGATAACCCCAATATCTATTGCTGATGAATAATAATTAGATTATATAATTAAACTTCATTTTTAAAGGAAAGTAGAAATGAAGTTTTTTCTTATTTAATAAAATAAAAATATATGGTAAAATATTGGAAGGAAGTGATATTATGAGATCTAGATTTGCACCTAGTCCAACTGGTTATATGCATATTGGAAATCTTCGAACAGCTATATTTGAATATGCTTTAACTAAAAAATATAATGGAGATTTTATTTTAAGAATTGAAGATACTGACCAAACGAGAAAAGTTGATGGCGCTATTGAATTTATTTATGAAACTTTACAGTTATGTGGTTTTAAAATAGATGAAGGTCCACTTAATCCTGGTAAATATGGTCCTTATATTCAAAGTGAAAGATTAGATTTATATAAAAAATATGCTTTAGATTTAGTGGAAAAAGGCAAAGCTTATTACTGTTTTTGTACAGAAGAAGAACTTGAAGAAATGCGTAAAAAAGCTGCTTTAAGAAATAGGCCATTTAGTTATGATGGTCGTTGTAGTAAGTTATCTAAAGAAAAAATTGCAGAAAATCTAGCTAAGGGTATCCCTTATGTAATTAGACAAAAAATGCCTAAAACAGGTTATACAATAGTTAATGATGTTATCTATGGGGAAATAAAAATAGATAATAGTATTTTAGATGACCAAATATTATTAAAAAGTGATGGGTATCCAACATACAACTTTGCTAATGTAATTGATGATCATTTAATGAATATAACTCATGTTATAAGAGGAAAAGAATATCTAGATCAAACGGCGAAATATAATTTATTATATGAAGCCTTTGAATGGGAAAAGCCAACATATATTCACGTGGCTATGGTTCTTGGGGAAGATGGTAATAAATTATCAAAAAGAAATGGTGATGCTTCATTCATGGATTTATATAATGAAGGATATTTACCAGAAGCCATAGTAAATTACTTATCATTACTTGGTTGGAGTCCTGAAAATAATCAAGAAATATTTACGATGGAAGAATTAATTACTAATTTTGATGAAAAAAGAATTAGTAAATCTTCTAGTCAATACGATGCTAAAAAATTACAATGGTTTAATCATCAATATATTAAAAATATGGAAGATAATAAATATTTAGAATGGATTGAAAAATATTTTGAAAATCCAGATGAAACTAAAGATGAAGCTTGGGTAAAACATTTATTACTTTTATATAAAAATGGTTTAAATTATGGGAAAGAAATTAATGAATTAGTTAAAGATTTTTATACAGATAATTATAGTATTAATGAAGAATGTCGGGAATTTTTAAATAGTGATGAAATAATACCAAAAGTAATAAAAGAATTTTTAAATTTAATAAAAGAAATTAATTGGAATGTTGAAGAAATAAATAATGCTATTATGCAAGTAAAGGAAAATGTTGGAGCTAAAGGAAAATTATTATTTATGCCAATTAGAATTGTCGCATCAGGCCTAATGCATGGACCAGAACTAGCGGATACCATATATTTAATAGGTAAAGATAAAGTAATAGAAAGGTTAAGTAATGAAGTTAATTAAAAGATTGTGTTGGCTAGTAGTATTAGTCGCTCTAGGTTTTGGTATTTATAAGTTTTTCTTTGATTGTGAAAAATTTGATGTAGATTTTAATCAAAATTTTACTTTGAGCAAATTTGATTGGGCCGAAGTAAAAGATGAGGCCTATGTTAAGTTATTAAGTATTAAAGATAATCGATGTAAAGAAGAAACTTGTGAAAGAGAAGGACAAATTGAATATAATTTAGTAGTATTAAATAATATGAGAGTAAGATTTGTTACTTTAAGTACATTGGAAACTCCTAATATTGAAATAAAGAAGACAGATTATACTCTTCATCTCGTGGAAGGTATTGATGAAAATCATGCCACTTTCAAATTAACTACTTTAGCAAAGGAAGATAAATAATGAAATTATATAATACTTTAACAAGAAAAATCGAAGATTTTATTCCTTGGAATAAAGATTGTGTTACTTTTTATACCTGTGGGCCAACGGTTTATCATTATGCTCATATTGGTAATATGCGTAGTTATATTGGCCATGATATCTTAGATAAAACTTTAAGATATCTTGGGTATAATGTTAAAAGAGCAATGAATATTACCGATGTTGGACACTTAACTAGTGATTCGGATTCTGGTGATGATAAGATGGTAGCAAGTGCTAAAAAAGAACATAAGACAGTTATGGATATCGCGGCATTTTATACGGATGCCTTCTTTAAAGATTACGATGCCCTAAATTTAAGAAGACCAGATATTGTAAGCCCAGCAACGGAAAATATAAGTTTTTATATTGAAATAATATCGACTTTATTAGATAAAGGTTATGCTTATATTTCGGGAGGTAACGTTTATTTTGATACAACCAAATTAAAAGATTATTATAAATTAACTAATCATAAAGAAGATGAAATGGTTGTTGGAGTTCGGGATGGCGTTGAAGAAGATAATGCCAAAAGAAATCAAAATGATTTTGTTTTATGGTTTACTAAGTCTAAGTTTGAAGATCAAGAATTAAAATGGGAAAGTCCTTGGGGTTTAGGTTATCCGGGTTGGCATATTGAATGTACGGGCATAAGTATTAAAAATCTTGGGGAATACCTTGATATTCATGGGGGAGGAATAGATAATATCTTTCCTCATCACACCAATGAAATTGCTCAAAGTGAAAGTTATTTAGGCCATCCTTGGTGTAAATATTGGTTTCATAATGAACACTTAAATGATGAAACTGGTAAAATGAGTAAAAGTAATGGGGCCATATTAACAGTTTCCGTTTTACAAGAAAAAGGCTATAATCCTTTGAGTTTCCGTTATTTATGTTTACAAAGTCACTATCGCAAACAATTAACATTTAGTTTTGATGCCCTTGATGGAGCTACTAATGCATATAAAAAGTTAAAAAATAGAGCTCTAAGTTTAAAAGAGACAGCTGAATTTAATGAAGAATTATTTAAAGAATGGGATAATAAATTTAAAAGTACTCTAGAAGATGATCTTAATACGGCCAATGCTCTAACTGTTCTTTATGATTTATTAAAATCTGATGTTGATGAGGCCACTAAATATAACTTAGTAAAAAGGTGGGATGAGGTTTTATCCTTAGATTTATTAAAAAATGAAAAAATCGATGAAAATTTAGAAACTTATATTTTAGAAATGATTGCCAAAAGAAAAACGGCAAAAGAAAATCATAATTATGCCGAAGCCGATAAAATTAGAGATGAATTATTAAGTAAAGGTATAAGCTTAAAAGATACTAAAGATGGAACTACTTATGAAATAAAATAAGTAGTTTTTCGTATCTTTACATGGTATAATTAAAATAAAGAAGGTAGGGTATATGGAAAAACAAAAATGGATTCTTAATGGTGAAGAAGTTGAGGTGCCAGTATATACTGATGAAGAATTAGAAGGCACAACTGATGAACTAGATAACACGAGAGAAATTGATTTGGAGAACTCTGATGAATAATTATGCTTTAATGAGTAAATTTTTGGAATTAATTAAATCTTTTGCTTTAGAAAACCCGGATAAAGAAATAACATATAATTTTATTTATTCGGAATTAATATCTTTTAATGTGGGACCAGATGCTCATCAAAAAGTAGCTGATTTATGTGAAAAAATATATTTTAATCTTCAAAAAATAGAAAATCCGAAACTTAAACTTGAATGGGATAATAAATATTTTGTTAAATGTTTTTATGGTAAAACAAATGGTAATGAAATAAAATTATATATTCCGGTTGATAAAGAGCATTTAGTAGACAGCACTACAAAATTATTTTCTTATATGATAGAGGCAGATATACCTAATGCTTCCAAAGTAGCTACTACAATTCGTAATGATAATATTGTTGTTAGAGTTAATACAATCGAAGATGCGGAAAAAGTTATTGCCTATGCTAATGCACATTTAAATGTCGGAAGATTAAATGTTAACCCTTTTTTAGCTAATGATAATTCTATTGGCTTAGCTATGGATAATGATGATTCTTTTAATTTTCGTTTATGTCAATTAATTAAAGAATTTTTAGATTTTTGTAAAGATAATAATAAAATGGATAGTTTTAATAATGCTAATTTCAGTGATTTTATAGATAAAGAATGGTTTAAATTGCATACTAGTAATTTAATGAATACCTCAAGTGACAGTTTAGATATAGAAGATATTTATAATTTGCTTCGGAAAACAACAAAACCAAACTTTCAAATTAAAGATTTTTATGATTTTGCGGATTTTAAATTAATTGATAAATATGATAATCATAGAGAAAGAATTACGGATCCTTCCTTTTACTTAGAACAAGCAATAAGAGTTACATATAGTAAATATCCTGATAATATTCCCGGAGCAATATTTAATTATTTTTATGATGAAGTTAAGGCTTTTACAAAAGAAGATTATGCTCGGGCCGGCTTAGTAAAATATGTCAAAAAAGAACAAGTTGTTCCATTAATGCAAGAATATGTTAAGTCTTTAGGAATGAAAGCCCCAACTGATAGTTATGATCTAGTTAAATTATATATAAAATTATTAAATTTAGATCGAGATGTAACTGAAGAATTTGCAATAATAAAAAATGCTTATATTTCAACAGCTAGAAAATACAATCAAGAACAAGCAGACGGAGCACTTAAAAACTTGTTACTATGGAACTATACTATGTATTTTACTGATAAAGATGGTTATCGGACTTTACTAGAACAAAAAGTTATTGGTAAAGATATAAAGAAGATTATGCAATTAGGACTTAATTTGGAAACTGATGATTTAAAAGTTATAATTAGTGAATTTATAAATAGTATAGATTTGGGAATCCAAAGATGAAAACCCCTTTATTATATAAAATAACGAGACCTATTATTAGTATCTTTGTTAAAATCTTTTTTCATCCCATTGTTATAGGTCAAGAAAATTTAAATATTAATGAAGGATTTATTTTGGCGGGTAATCATACAAGTTATTTTGATCCGTTACTATTAATAGCTTGTAATAAAAGATGCATTCATTTTTTAGCCAAGGATAGTTTAGCTAAGGGAATAAAAAAAGTATTATTTTTAAATATGGGAATTATTCCGGTTGACCGAAGTAAGAAAAATCCTTTTGTTATATCTGATGCAATTGCTGGGGTAAAGGATGGTAATATCATTGGCATATTTCCCGAAGGAACCATAAATAGAGAAAAGAAAAATCCCATTTTACCATTTAAAATGGGAGCCTTAAAAATAGCTAAAGAAAGTAATGGGTATATAGTTCCCTTTACGATAAAAGGAAAATATCATTTATTTAATGGTAAGTTATGCATAGTATTTGGTAAGCCAAGAAAAATAACGAAAGATTTAGAACAAGAAAAAAAAGCGTTGGAAAGTGAAATAACAAAAGAGTTAGAAAGGAGCTACTAATGCATTATTTAAAAAAATTATTCTATAAAATATTCAAAAGAAAAAGTGTTGAAAATAAATGGTTAAGTTATTATTCAGAAGAAGATAAATCAATTAAATTCACGAAAAAATCCATTTATGAATATTTAGAAAGTCAAGTTAGTAATGATTTGGATTTATATGCTTTAAATTATTTTGGCACCAGAATTACTTATGGCGAATTTTTAGAAAAAATAGATACTGTTGCTAAATCTTTAAAATTTTTAGGAGTAAAAAAAGGTGATATTGTAACTATTTGTTTACCTAATATACCTGAGGCCGTAATTAGTTTTTATGCTTGTAATAAAATTGGAGCTGTAGCGGATATGGTTCATCCATTGTCTGGGGAAAAAGAAATGCTTACTTATTTACAAGAATCTAAATCAAGAATATTAATATTATATGATGCTAATTACAGTAAAGTTTCTAATTTTTTAGAAGATACCAAAGTATTTAAAACGATATTAGTTAGTGTAAGTGAATCAATGCCTTTACCTTTAAATGTTGGTTATAAATTAACTAAAGGAATAGGCATAAGAAAACCTAAAAGTAATGATCATGATTTTATTACATGGAAAGATTTCATTAATTTAAGTTATGGTTATCATAAAAATATTGAAGTGAAAGTAAACGCTAACGACTTAGCTATTATTCTTCATAGTGGTGGAACAACGGGAATACCAAAAGGAATAATGATTAGCAATTATAATTTTAATGCCGAAATGCAACAAGATGGAATCAATGTAATTAATGTTCGACCTAAAGATAAAGTTATGACCATCTTACCCGTCTTTCATGGTTTTGGTTTATGTGTTTGTGTGCATTGCCCTTTAGTATTAAGAGTAGAGGTTATTTTAATTCCGGAGTTTGATAGTAAAAGATTTTATCATATATTAGATAAATATAAACCCCAAGTAATTGCAGGCGTTCCCACTTTATGGGAAGCCTTACTTTCCAATAAAAGATTTGATAAAGTAGATTTATCAAAGTTAAAATATGTGATAAGTGGAGGAGACTACTTAACTATTGATATGGAAGAAAAGATGAATACTTTCTTAAGAAAACATGGAGCCAATATTGCAATTACCAAAGGCTATGGCATGACCGAAAGCGTGGCTGCGACAGCTTATACTTTCCAAGGAACAAATGAACCAGGTTCAATAGGTATTCCGATGATAGGCAATGAATTTTGTATTTGTGAACCATATTCGACAAAAGTATTAGGTCTTGGTGAAGAAGGCGAAATTTGTGTTTATGGACCAACAATTATGATGGGATACTTAAATAATGAAAAAGAAACTAAAAATGTTTTAAAGAAGCATGACGATGGTAGAGTATGGTTACATACCGGCGATTTAGGTTATATTAACCCGAAAGGAATAATCTATTTTACCCAAAGATTAAAAAGAGTTATTGTATCAAGTGGCTTTAATGTCTATCCATCCCAAATTGAAGAAGTCATTATGCATCATCCTCATGTTAAAAATTGTTGTGTGATTGGGATTGCTCATCCTTATAAAATGCAAGTACCTAAAGCTTATATTGTTTTAGATGAAGGTACCAAAAAGAGTAAACAAATAATTAATGAAATAAAAAGTTTATGTAAAAAAGATTTGGCTGCCTATTCGCAAGTTAAAGATTTTGAATTTGTGGATAGCTTGCCAAAAACAATTTATAATAAAATAGATTATCGAAAATTAGAAAGACTTGAGGCTATGCATGAAGAAAAATAAATTACCCACTTGGGGATACAAATTTTTAAAACCAATTTTGAGTCCTATTTTTAAATTTTGGTATCGTCCAACAATTGAAAATAAAGAATATATTCCCACAGAAGGACCAATTATTATTGCTGGTAATCATAAAAATATTATGGATCAATGTTTAGTAATTATTGCCACCAAAAGAGTTATACATTATATGGCGAAAAATGAATATTTTAAAGGCCCTTTTGCTTGGTTTTTTAAAATAACTGGTTGTATCAGTGTTAATCGTCAAATACATGATAAGGAAGCAACATCTAAAGCCATTGAGGTTTTAAATAACAAGGGAGCAATCGGCATATTTCCCGAAGGAACCAGAAATAAAACTAAAGAGATATTACTTCCTTTAAAATTGGGAGCTGTATCAATGGCTCAAAAAACTAAAGCGTTGATTGTTCCTTTTGCTATTACGGGTGATTATCATTTTCGCTCCTCAAATTTAAAAATAAAATTTGGCAAACCATTTAAAGTAATAGATGATTTAGAGAAAGCTAACGAAAAATTAAAAACAGAAATCACAAATTTATTGAAGGAGAACTAAAATGAATAAGAATCGTAAAGATGGAAAATATATTAAATGTGAAGATGGTATTCATGCGATAATGCCATATCTCATGGAAAAAAGATGTGAAGCCGAAGTTTATACTAAAGATACATTTGATATTACTAACTTAAAAAAATGGATGGACAAGCAAAATAAACAATTAGATTTTAAAATGACTTATTTCCATGCTTTAAGTTCTGTTTTTGTTAAAATATTATACAATCGCCCTTTATTAAATAGATTTATTCAAGGACATAGAACTTATGAAAGAAATGAAATATCCATTGCTTTTGTTGCTAAAGACACTTTCACAGATAAAGCAGAAGAAAAAATGCTAGTTATTACAACTAATGACGATGAAGACGCTGTTGATTTAGCCAAAAGAATGGTAAATAACATAAGCACAACTAGAGAAAAAGGTACTAATAGTTTGGATAATTCTTTAAAATTATTAACTAAAATGCCTCGTTGGTTACTTCGAATAGTAGTTAGAATTTTAAGATGGTTAGATTATCATGGTTGGGTACCTAGTAGTCTATCGGATGATGATTCAAATTATGCAACACTTTTATTATCTAACTTAGGTAGTATTAAATGTAATTCTTGTTATCATCATTTAAATAATTATGGAACTAATTCTATTGTTATTACGATTGGTACCGTATATGAAGAAAATGGTAGGTACTATGTTGATATAAGTTCTACTTTAGATGAAAGAATTGCCGATGGTTTCTATTTTGCTAAAAGTTTAAAAATGGCTAAATATATTTGTGAAAATCCCAAGCTTTTAGAAGAAAAATTAAGTTCAAAAATAGATATTGATTTTTAAAAAAGTAAGAATAAAAAATTATAACTTTAAAGATAATTTTTGAATTCTTACTTTTTCTTCATTTAAAGTAGTTATTAATGTCCCATCAAAGATACTATAAATATTATAATCATAGTTATATTTAGCTATTAAACTCTTAATCTTAAGAAAAGTTTCATTATCTAAATTAGTACAGTTAGCATACAAACCTACACCATATTTATCTAAAGAAATATTATCTTCAATTAGAATTTCTTTATCACAAAAACTATTTTCATAGATAAGTAGTTCCTCGAGTATTTTAGAATCAAAAAGTAGGCCATATTGAGCATAAGTAGTAGCAACTAAATAACCATTGTCATCTAAAAAATCTTTTTTAAATCTAGTAGCAAATGGACTATTTGGAGAACAAGCTAAAAAAGTAAAATATTTAGTATAGGGATTCGCAGTATCATTATGTTTAATTCCATATTTTGCAAAATCACATGGTCGATAAATATATCTAGTTCTTAAAATACTAGCTAATTTTTCTAGACATATTTTATTTTGCATTGTTGGATTATTTAAATTAAGCCAATCAACTATACCATGATATAAATAATTATTAATATCTTTTTGTAGCATAAATATTCTCCTTAATTAAAGGTTATTATACCATAATTCTAAACTTTTTCAATTACTATAATTTTATTAACAAAATAGTTGTAATAAGTACAAATGTTTGATATAATTTGATAAGGAACATTTAATAGTTGGGTGATTGCCAAACTTCATAATAGAAGGGAGGCGGTATAATGAATAAGAAGGATTTTTTAATTCTTTCCTTAAACATTTTTATCTTCCTATTAATATTATTACTATTTATAGTTTTAATATAAAAGAAAATCACCTAACTCAACTTTTGATTTAGGTGATTGTCTAACAAAACTGGCAACACTCAACACAGCAAATTAAGTGTTCCTTTTTTATTTTATGTAGATTTCTCTAATAAATACATATGGTAGTGGGAGAGGGATTCGAACCCCCGACATCGCGGGTATGAACCGCGTGTTCTAGCCAACTGAACTATCCCACCAAGAACTAACAAATCAATAATATCAAAAAAAAGGTCATTTGGCAAGTTTTTCTTGTTAACTTATATTAAATATAGTATAATTTTGGTGTAATAGATGGGGATGAAAGTGAATGAGTAGAAAGAAAAATCAAAAGGTTGTTATAGCGGATGAAGAACTAAAACCAACAGTTTTATATACAATTAAAGAAAGAAAAACTAATTTTATTGGTTTGATTTTACTTGTTGGTTTATTTGTAGCAGTTATTTATTTTTTACCAGAAGCTTATGATATGTATGATAAATACCGTAAAGAAAAACAAGGCATCCCTGTATTAAATAATAAAAAACCTCAAGGAAATACTGTTGATGATAATCCGGGATCGGAAGAAGAAGTAAAATATGAATTTTCTAATACTTTAAAAATAAGTAATGATGATATAACTTTAAATAGTTTTAATTTTGGTAATAATACTTTAAGTTTTATAATAACTAATAATAAAAATACTAATGAAAGCTATAAAGATAAAAATTATTATTTAGAAATTTATAATGATAGTGATGTTTTAGTAAAGAGAATTAAAATCGCGGAAGATGTTTTAAGTGCTAATGGAACTCAAAGCTATAGTTACCAAATTAATGCAACAACTATTAGTTATTTATATTTAAAAGAAATTAAAAAAGAAAATTATGCAACTGTGACATTAAATGAAAATAGTGAAAAAGTAGCAACTATAGTATGTAAAAATAATGAAGAAACTTTAACTTATACATTTAATAATAAAGAATTAGTTACAATAAAAGATGAAGTATCTTTTAGTAATACCATAAATAATTATAGTGAAAGAGTTACAAATTATCGTAGTCTTTATGAAAAATATCGGGGTTATGATTTAACTAATATTGGTGTGGGCGAAATGTTTGGTACTTTTACTTTCAATATTGAAATGGATTTAAGTAAAGTAAATGTTGCAAATTTTTCTAATAATAATTATTATGCGGCTAAAACTAGTGCCGATGTAGTTAATTTTGAAGTAGAAGCAAGGGGTTATAGTTGTTCATAAGGGGGAAGTATGAATTTACACATTAATGATTTTGATGGGCCATTAGATTTATTGCTGCATTTAGTTAAAACAGCCAAAATGGACATTTATGAAATTGATACAGCATATATTATTGATGCGTATTTAGACTTTATTAATTCCATAGATAAAAATGATTTAGATAATGCTAGTGAATATTTAGTTATGGCTAGTGAATTAATTCATTTAAAAAGTAGAGTTTTACTTAATTTAGATGAAGAAGCAAATGAAGATGATGAATATAGCATAAATAGTGAAGAAGATTTAAAAAATAAACTTATTGAATACGAAAAATATAAAAATGTTACAAATGTTTTTAAAGAACTTGAAGAAAATCGCAAAGAATATTTTACTAAAGGACCTGAAGCTATTAGTGAGTTTTTAGATACAACAACTATAGATTATGATAGACAAGATCCCAATATCTTAGCTAATATCTTAGAAGAACTTCAAAAAAGAATTAATTATCAAAAGCCTATGAACACAAGAATTATGCATCGCGAAATATCAGTTATGGAAAGAACTAATTACATTAGAGATTATTTAAAGACGAGAAAGAAGGCTAATTTCTTTGACTTATTTGAAGATTATTCGAAAGAAATGGTGGTAGCAACATTTTTATCAATCCTAAATATGTGTAAGAGTGGAGAAGTTAAACTTTTACAAAAACATAATTTTGATGATATACTTATAGAGAGGTTAGAAAATGAATAAGTTAGCAGTTTTAGAAGGACTTTTGTTTATTATGGGAGATGAAGGTGTTTCTTTAGAAGATATAAGTGAAAATTTAGAAATAAGTAAAGAAGAAACCCAAAAGCTATTGACCGAATTACAAAATGAATATAATAAAGATAGACATGGTATTAGAATTAGCTTACTCGGTGGTAAATTTAAAATGACTACGAAAAAGGAACATAAAGAATATTATCAAAAATTTTTAGCAAGTGAAAAAAATAATATTTTAAGTCAAGCTGCTTTAGAAACTTTAGCTATTATTGCTTATAATCAACCTATCACAAGAGCTGAAGTAGATGAAGCTAGAGGAATAGCATCCATTAATATGATTCGCAAACTCGTTGCTCGCGATTTAATTAAAGTAAGTGGTAAAAGTTCATTGCCCGGCAGACCTAATTTATATCGTACCACTAATTTATTTTTAGATTATTTCGGTTTAACTTCTTTAGATGATTTACCTAAAATTGAAGATTTAAAAGATGATAATGAAGAAAAGGATTTATTTACTTCTAATTATAAAGAACAAATATAGAAAATTATTATAAGTTATGCTATAATAATTTCATTCTTGCAAGAGTGGCGGAATGGTAGACGCGATGGTCTCAAACACCATTGGTAGCAATACTGTGTGGGTTCAAGTCCCATCTCTTGCACCATATTGATACCAAACTCGGTCTTTTTTAGGGCGAGTTTTAAAATGTTTATATTTGATATATTTGTCAATATAGAAACAAATTTATATATGCCAATAAAAATATGCATATATAGGATAAGGAGTTACTAATGAAAAACTATATGGTTCTAGAAAATGATTATTTTCAAATTATTATTCCAAAAACACTTAAAAAATATGGAGAAGAAATATTAAATTATTCAACAAAAAAAATAAAAGAATTTTTAGATTTTTTTAACGAATCAACATATGGAGAAAAAATAAAAGGATCATTTTTTATTAATAGTAATGATTTTTTTGCTAGAATTAAAGAATTAGATTCCAAGGCTAATCCACCATCTTGGGCTAGTGGTTGTTTCTATGGTGGTGAAACTCAAATTTTATTAAATAAAAATAATTTGTATGAAGGATTTTATACATTAGCTCATGAGACATTTCATTTATTCTTTTCAAAATTTATATATGAAAAAAATAATATGGATAGAATTGTATGGCTTGATGAGTCATTAGCAGGAAATTTTGATGGTTTCGCAGAAAAATCCATTACTGATGGTACATTTAAAAAGATTATTATAAATTTGTTAAATAACAATAATTTACCAAAAATGTCTGATTTAGACTTTGCAAAAGGAAATATCAAAACATCTAATTATAATGGTTATGATTTATTTACAATAGTAGGAAGATATCTAATTGAAACTAAAAGTAAAGATGAATTATTAAAATATGTAAATGATAAGAATAAGGTTATAAAAGATGGAGATATAATTCTTATAGAAAGTTTAGAATATTTTAAAGAAAAATACAATTTGTAAAATCTTTTTTATATTTTATATTTCACCTAGATTACTTTTGAATGATAATAGCATAAAAGTTTATAAAAATTAATTTAATATCTAAATATTTTCCAAAAGATTTAACATTGACAAAAAATAATTGCTTAATTATGCTATAATAATTTCGTTCTTGCAAGAATGACGGAATAGGTAGATGCATAGCACTCAAAACGCTACGACCAAAGTCATAAGAGTTCGAATCTCTTTATGAGTACCAAAAAAATCCTAACTATTAAGTTTAGGTTTTAAAACAAAAAGTATTAATTTCAAAAAAATTGGTACTTTTATTTTTTAATTAAAATAATAAAAGTAAATATATATTAATTATTGTATTTTCTTTTTAATTTTTGACAATAAGAAATATCATTATTTTTGTCATTTTTTAATATAGCATTTGCATAATGCTTTGCTAAATCAACATAAGAATCTAATCCCAAAAAATCTATTTTGCAAAACCATCTAGGAAAGTAAGTTATATTATGTGAAGACCCCATAATTAGATTTTCATCATTTGCTTTATTAAATGCATAATTAAATGCTTCTATAATATTTTCTAATTTTTCTTTAGAATTTGATAATTTTACATATTCATTACAAAATATTTCTCTAAGAATCGGCATAGAATGAAAATTACTATTTTCTTGATTTATAATAGCAATTGTTGAAATTAGTAAATTATAAAAATTTAATGCATCTTCATTACCGGTTAAAACATAATCAGGTTCATATATTGTTGGTAAGTTAATAATACCACATGATTTGTAATATACATAGGCGCATTCATGAGTTGTATAAACTATATAATCTTTAACACCATTACCTGCTAAACGAATATTTGGAAGCTGTTTTTTAATTATTTTTGATATTTCTTCGTTAATTCTATTATGTCCGTTTTTGTCTGTATCTTGATTGAAAGCATTTTCTTCATCATTATTTCTTTTAGCCATATATTTGTCTACATCTTCAGTTATATATGGTATTAATTGCAAATAGAGATTTCTCCAATCAGTTTCAGTGAAACCATAAAAAATCTCACCAAATTTTTTTTCATTTAGTTGATGTGTACCATTTATTGTTATTTCTTTTACTTTCCTTTTTATTAAATTAACCCACCAGTAAGCAGTTGCTTCAATTGGGGATAAATCTATTTTTTCAATTTTTGCCATATGTGAAACCTCCCTTTCGATATATGGAATATTATACTACCTCATTATTTGTTAAGCAACCTATATTTGTCTAACCTATAACTCTAAATAAAACGCAGAAATATTTAGTATTGCTTATTTTTTATTTTTTAGTTATAATAGCAACTAAATTTGAAAGGAAAGCTTATGGAAAATAAAGCAATTGAAAATGAAAATGATTATGAGATAAGAGTGGTAATTGATGATATTGCTTTATTTTATACTGCTGATAAAAAGAAAAGTGGTCTAATGGATACTACTACAAAAGAAATTGTTAGTAACATTGATAGTTTCAATAATATTTATGATAAAGAAGGACATTTTTTCTATCAAACAAAATCCAATATGATAAAAGATTCTAATGATAATATATCTTGGGATTATTTAGTTAATATTTATGATACTTTAAATAACAAAATGTTAATAGAAGATGCTAGATATTTTAGATTTCATGGATTAGATGACAGTCATGGTTTTCTTGTTTTAAAAAAAGATGAAAACCATTATATATTTGATAAAGTATTATATCGCCAAGGAATAAATATTTTAAAATATAATTTTTCCAATATTGAAAAACTTAAATATACAAGTTTAAAACCCGAATTTTTAAAAGTAACAGTTAATGATAAGAAGGGATTATATGCATTTGGAAAAGGAATTGTTGTTCCTATTGAATATGATGACATAGAAGATTATTACGATAATGAAGTTTTAATTTTTACTAAAGATAATAAAAAGTATTTTAGCTTTTATGATTATTTTAAAAGAAATAGTTTAAATGGCTTAACTCCTTTAAGTAATGCTTTTGATGAGATAAATATTAAGTCAACTAAAATATCATTGTATGAATGGATAGACTTAATGTATTGTAAAATAAATGATTTATATTATGTCTATGAGTTAAAAAGAAAAAAATTATTACTTAAAATAAGTTGTGAAGAAATTGAACTAATTACTACTTTTGAGGGAAAGTTAATTTTTAAAATTAAAAAAGATGGATTATATGGTTTAATAAGTGTTTTAAATTATCCTATAAATAAGATTGAAGTCAAAACATTATTGTTGCCTATTTATAAAAATATAACTTACGAAAAAGGTCGTTCTGAGGCTTGTTATCCTGAAGATAAGACGGTACATATATTTTATTTAGAAAATAATGATAACTTGAATTTATATATTTTAGATTCTTTTACTTCTTCTAATACTCTAATTACAGAAAATTGTACGAAAATTACTTACTTAGGATACTATCATTTTGCATTTTATCATGGCCTTTATTGCGATATTGTTGAAGCTAGAGATTCTTTAAAAACGATTGTTAAAAATTGCCTTATCGAAGAAAAAAATAATTATAATAACATTACTATTATTTACAAAAAAAATTATAAGTTAGGTTTACTAATAATAACGGGTAGAAATTATTTAATTGAGGCTAATTATACGAAAGTAAATTATTTAAATTTTGGTTTTTCAATCTTAGAAGAAAATGATAAGAAAAAATTATTTCATTATGATAAATGTCTTACTCAAAAGTATGATGATATTAAGGTAGCTAACTATTCGGCTTATGATTATTGTGGCCCTGCCTATGCGGCTTTAAAAAGAAAAAATCTTTGGCTTTTAGCTGAACTTAAAAATAATGGTTATAATAATATATCTCTTGAAAAGTTTAATGATAAACGATATACGGAAGTATTATTTTTTCATGACATTATTGCTTTAAGAGATACGGAAAAATTAGCAATTTATAATGGTAAATTAGAGCTACTTGCAACTTACCCTCAAGAAACAATAATTTATGAAGTAAAAACTTCGCCAGCATATTATGCTAATACAAATAAGTATATGTATGTAATTGATGATTGGTATTATCAATATAAAGATAATAAATTAGAAGAAATTTTTCTGGAAGATGCTTTTTTGAATGCCGCGGCATATAAAAGTAACTTTGGATATGTTGTGGTAAATGATTTTAATAAAGATAAATATTATGAAAAATGTGCGAAAATTAGTAATTTTACCCAAAGTGGGATGGATAAATTGCTAGAAAATTATTTGTTAAAAAGAAAAAATTTACAAGAAAAATATCCTCATTTAGTTAGAAAAAAGGAGATAAATCATGAAAATTAAAGATTACTTTAAAAAATTTTTTGAAAAAAAGCAAAAAAATAATTCTGCTTTAGCAAGATTTTCGGATATTATACCTATGCCAACAAGAGATGATTTTCTTGATCAAAAAACAATGTTGGATTTAATTGATAAATATAAAGCAAACTATGAAGAAGTTTTATTAATTCCCAAATATTATATTGGTGAATCTTTATATGCTAGTAATCTTTATGAAGAAATGAAAATGAATTTAGATTTAGTAGTTTTTAATTTTTTTATAGATGAAGAAAATGTAGCTAAAAGTCAAATTTCCACTTTAATATTACGAGAAAAATTAAAGTTATATTATGATGCCATTTTAACGATGAAATATGAAACAGATGCGAGAATAATTGCCTTAAATGAAATACTTAATGAAAAGAAATTTATCGCCAAATTTAAAAGAAATATTATTGCTAATGAAATAAATCGCCTTTATATAACTTTAATTTTATTTACTTCTCAAAGACAAGCCCTTTTAACTAAAATTGAAGTGTGTTTAAATAATGTTTTAGTAAAAGAAACAAAAGATTTAATTTCTAAAAATGGAGAACAAGAAAATAAACAATTAATTGAAGATAAATTAATTGCATTAAAGAAAAGTACTTTAGAGGAATATCGAAAAGTATTGCCAAATTTTTATCCTATAAGAGAAGATAAAGATAATATTTTAAAAGATTTAGCCTTTATCGAAAGAGAACTAGAAATTTATACCTCTAAAAATAAAGATAAAATTATCAGTTATTTAGATGAAATAGGAAGAATTGCAAGTACATCTTTAAATGTTAATAATAAAGAAGGATTATTAAAAAATTTGGAAGATATAGAATTAAATTTTTTAGTTTTTCGGGCATATGGTAAAAATTTGATAACTGAAGATTATCTAAAGACACTTTATAAGATAAAATTTCAGGTATTAACTTATAGTCCTAATGGTATATGTGAATCACTTGCAAACTATAAAATGCATGTTAGCGAATTAGAGTACTATAAAGAAATAATAAGTACTAAAATTTCTTTTTTTAGGTCTGAACCTTATTATTTTAGCTCAGGTAATGATGTAAATCTTAATGATTTTTTTGAAGAAGATAGGGTTTTTGCTATTGAGGCAATTTCTCAAATAATTAAAACAAATAATATTTATGATCCAGAAGAAATATTAAAAGATAAATTGAAATTAAATTTAACACTAGCATTAAATGATAAGGATGGCTTAAAAAACTTTTATTTAAATTATCCTTTTTCAAAAGATGATATTGAAAAAATATGTCCTGATTTATATAGAGTAGTTAATGAAGGCAATTGGAAATATTTATTTAGAATAAATGAAAAACCTTCAATCGAATTATGGCTTTGGTTATATCATTTAGAAAAACAAAATTTAGGGCTAAATCTTTTTACTTTATTAAAAAAACATATAGATTTAGGTGAAGAAAAAAATAAATATTATCTTCCAGAAGGAATTGAGCATATTAGATTGGATCTTTTTGGTGGTGGTGCTGTTCTATTTAATTTAAGAAAAGAAATGGAAGATAAAATTGTTATTATGCCTAAGAGTTTAGTTTCTCTTGATACTAGTTTATTTAGAAATGTTTCCTTGGAAGGTTTATATTTAAATGAAGGTTTAGAATATTTAATGGATAGATCAATAAAATGTAAAAGTTTAAAAACTTTAGTTATTCCTTCAACATTAGAGAATTTTTCAAGTTTAATTATCGATGAAGGAGAAATTGAAACATGTATTTTTAATGATTTTACAAATTCTAAAATTTTAAATAATCCTCTGTTATTAAAAGTCTTTTTAGAAAACTTTGTATATTTAGAAAAGACTGAAAATTCTAAATGTTTAACATTCAAGTCCCAACAAACTGAAAATAAAATATATCCAGAATTAATAAGTAATGAATATTATAATAATGGAGTTATAAGAAATGTTTTTGATATTAGATTAAAGATAAATAAAATTATTTTAGTAGATGGTGATAATATTTATGATATAAATACTTATTATTTAATTATTCCTACTAGTTATGGAAATAATGAGTCAGAAGAGTATTATAAAGAACAAACTTTAGAACCTATGCCTTTAGATATTGATATGATGGCTCAAAGAATAATAAAAGAAGTCTTAAAATATAAAAATAATAATAAATTAGTTAGAAAATGAAATGTTAATAATAAAACAGTTTTTGACATAAATAAAAAAATATGATATTATGTATTTGTCAAGGAAACTTGCATAAAATAAAAAAAGGGAACATTCAGTTTTGCATTGTTGAATGTCTACCCTGAATTAGGCGAGACATTTAATTCTTATGAATTAAGTGTCATTTCTTTATAACCACTATCAAAATGATAATAAGAAATAAAATGATAGTAATGAGCTTTAGAGTCTTTATAATAAAGGTCTTAGTTTTCATTAAATCAAACCCCCTTTCTATATAGATGAGAGGGTAGACACTCAACGACTGATATTCCCAATTAATAGTATATAATATTAATCGAGTAAAAACAAGCGTTTGTATTAATTTTGAAAAAATTATTAATTGAAAAAGTAAAATTCAGAGAAACATAATAAAATGACATTAAGTATTGCAATGCTTTTAATACAGAAAAA
>CANPZG010000022.1 GCA_947588765.1 uncultured Bacilli bacterium | reverse complement strand
AGTATGGGTAATATAGAAGGAAGGATGATAAAATATGGATAAGAAAAACACATTGTTATTAACGGTAATAGCAATAGCTACATTATTAGTAGCAGTAGTAGGAGCAACATTTGCGTACTTTACAGCTCAAAGAGGTGAAGGACAAAACGCTAATATAAATGTTAAAACATCAACAACAGATACTTTAACATTTGGATCATTTACACCCCTTTATATTGTTGCAACCCAACAAAATTTTGCAGATGTAAGTGGAGATAATATTCAAACATCGGATAGGGTTGGTTCACAAAAAGCTATATCAACAGGAAAAATTGAATATCAAAAAGGTGGGGATGGATCAAAAGATTATTGTTATACTGCAACATTAGAAATTAAAAATAATAATTTTAAATATGCGGATAGTGATGATATTTATGGAACAGATTCTGATGGCAGGAATCATGATGATTTTAAAAATAAAAAAGCCCCTGAATTATTATTAAAAATTAAGAAAGTATCTCAAAAAAATAGTGATCTAGCAACCACAATAGAATATGATCAACCACTTAAAACAGATGATTCAGCTAGTTGTAGTGCCAGTGATCCTACAGCAAACGAAAATTGTGTTTATTATGAAAGCCTATCAAATCAAAGAAGGGTATGTACTCAAACTTCTACATCAATGGATGGCGATATAACGTATGCTGGTGATTGCACAGAAGAAGATATTAAAGGCTTAGATGTAACAACATTAGCAAATAAAGATATAAAAATTCCAAATAGTGCATCAGGAACTGAATATCAACATAAATTATCAGCTTCACAAGAAACTGATAAAGTAACAGATACATGGACAGCTGAATTAGTATTTGTAGATTATAATTGGGATCAAAAATATAATGCAAGTACATCAGATTCTACGAAGAAATTTGAGGCTGTTTGGAAATTCAATAGAGTCGATTGTACTCCATAATTAAATAGTGGTATATAAATAAAAAATTTATATATAGAAAAAGTTTTTTTGTCCATTGGCTATGTAAATAGCCCTTTTTCGTTTCTAAAATATTAAAAAATATTTTTACTTTTTTTTTTTTTTTGATAGTATGGGTAATATAGAAGGAAGGATGATAAAATATGGATAAGAAAAATACTTTGTTATTGACAGTAATAGCAATAGCTACATTGTTAGTAGCAGTAGTAGGAGCAACATTTGCATACTTTACAGCACAAAAGGGTGAAGGACAAAATGCCAACATAAATGTTAAAACATCAACAACTGATACTTTAACGTTTGATACTAAACCAATATATTTATTAGCAACCCAACAAAATTTTGCTAATGTATATGATGGAGGAGCAACTGATGCGCATGCTGGTTCTCAAAAAGCTGTATCAACTAGTACGGTTGACTACATTAAAGGAGGACCAGGTTCAACTAATTATTGTTATAAAGTAACTCTCGATATAACTAATAACAATTTTGAGTATGCATCAGAAGATACTGAGTTTGGCGATGATCAAGATGGTAAAAACAGAACAACTACTTTTACTAGTAAAAAAGCTCCAGAGTTATTATTAAAGATAGTAAAGAAAACTGAAACAAAAGCTAAGGATGCAGGAAGTTTTTCTCTTAAGGGATCACCAATTGTGTATGGACAAACCAGTAATCAACCATTAAAAGTTAATGGAGGAACTTGTTCATCAAGTGACGAAGAAGTAAATGCTAATTGTGTTTATTATGAAAGTTTAGCACAACAAAGAAAGGTATGTACACAAAATAATGCAGATGATCCTACAGGAAAAGAAATTTCATATGACGGAGATTGTGCAGAAAACGTAGATATTGAAGGATTTGATGTAACAGTTTTAAATAATGAAAGTGTTAGCGACATTGCTAATCATACCATTAAAAAAGTAGAAATACCAACAACTGATGGTGGAGACGATTACAAACATAAATTAGAAGCAACTAATGAAGGTGATGAAGTAAAAGATACATGGACAGCTGAATTAGTTTTTGTAAATTATAAGTGGGATCAACAATATAATGCTAGTCCAAATGAAGGTGTCACTAAAAACTTTAATGCTACTTTCTCTTTTGAAAGAGTAGAATGTGGAAGTTAATTAAATAGTGGTATATAAATAAAAATTTATATATAGAAAAAGTATTTTTTGTCCATTGGCTATGTAAATAGCCCTTTTTCGTTTTTGAAAATTAAAAAAATAAGTTGACTTTTTTTTTTTTTTTTTTTGATAGTATGGGTAATATAGAAGGAGGATAGAAAATGGACAAGAAAAACACATTATTATTGACAGTGATAGCGATAGCTACACTGTTGGTAGCAGTAGTAGGAGCAACATTTGCATACTTTTCAGCTCAAGCAGGGGAAGGAAAGAATGCACAAATTAATGTAAAAACTTCAACAACTGACACATTAACTTTTAGTGCAAAGCCAATTTACTTAATTGCAACACAACAAAACTTTGCAAGTGTAAATGGTGTACAACCAGATGATAAAATTGGTTCTCAAAAAGCTGTATCAACAAGCACAGTAGAATATCAAAAAGGTGGCGAAGGCTCAACTGATTATTGTTATACAGCAACAGTTAAGATTGATAGCAATAATTTCCAATATGCACCAGAACAAACTGATTTTAAAGAAGATCAAGATGGAAGAAATAGAACTACTTCTTTTACAGATCAAAAAGTTCCAGAACTATTGCTTAAAATAACAAAAAGTTCACAAACTAATAGTGACGGACCTAAAGTTGTGTCTTATACCGAAAATGTTGGTAGTGTACTTTATAAGAGTTTGTCAACAAATAGAAGAATATGTACCCAAAATAATGAAACAGATGTTACTGGTGACAGCGTATCATATACTGGAAATTGTGTAGATAATCAACCAGTTGCTGGTTTAGATATAACTGGATTATCAGCATCAACTGAAATTAAATTACCTACAGAAGCTTCTGGAAAAGATTTGAATCATAAATTAACAGCTACAGCAGAAAAAGATAAAGTTGTTGACACATGGACTGCAGAATTAGTATTTGTAAATTATGATTGGGATCAACAATATAATGCTAGTACTCCTGAATTAGAAAGAAAACTTAGTGCAACATTTGAATTCAAAAGAGTAGATTGCGATTAATTAAATTATGGTATATAAATAAAAATTTATATATAGAAAAAGTATTTTTGTCCATTGGCTATGTAAATAGCCACTTTTTCGTTTTTGAAAATTAAAAAAATAAGTTGACTTTTTTTTTTTTTTTTTTTGATAGTATGGGTAATATAGAAGGAGGATAGAAAAATGGACAAGAAAAACACATTATTATTAACAGTGATAGCAATAGCTACACTATTGGTGGCAGTAGTAGGAGCGACATTTGCATACTTTACAGCACAAAGAGGTGAAGGACAAAATGCCAATGTAAATGTTAAAACATCAACAACAGATACATTAACATTTGATACTAAACCAATTTTTTTAATGGCAACCCAACAAAACTTTGCAGATGTTAGTTCAGGCGAAGTTGAAGAAAATGTTGGTTCTCAAAAAGCTGTATCAACTAGTACGGTTGAATTTAAAAAAGGTGGACCTGGCTCAACAGATTACTGTTATAATGCAACAGTAAAAATAACAAGTAATAATTTTGAATATGCACCAGATCAAACAAACTTTGGAACAGACCCTGATAGACCTGATAGTCAAGATTATGACCATGCACCTGAATTATTGTTGAAAATAACTAAGAAAACAACCAAAAGTACAGAAAGTGGAAGCCCTACAACAATTATTTATAATCAAGATATTGATAGTGTTAAATATGAAAGTTTGACAAGCCAAAGAAGAGTATGTACTCAAACGAATACAACTGATCCGACTGGTAACGATATAACTTATAGTGAACCAGCTTGTGCAGATAATCAAACAGTTGAAGGTTTGGATATTACAATTTTAAATAATCAAGCTAAATCAAACACTACTTCTGAAATTAAGATTCCTACAGAAGTTTCTGGAACCAAATATCAACATAAATTATCTGGTGCTAGTGAAGGTGATACAATTAAAGATGAATGGACTGCTGAATTAGTATTTGTAAATTATAATTGGGATCAACAATATAATGCGTCTCCTAATGGTGGAGAACAAAAGAAACTAAATGCTACTTTTGAATTTAAAAGAGTAGATTGCACCGAAGAGTAATTAATTTAATTGTGGTATATAAATAAAAATTTATATATAGAAAAAGTATTTTTTTGTCCAGGCTATGTAAATAGCCACTTTTTCGTTTTAAAATATTGACTTTTGTAAATTTTATTGATAATATTTATAATAGAGAGGAGAGAAAAAGAAAAAAATGGACAAAAAAAATACTTTATTATTAACGGTGATTGCTATCGCAACATTATTGGTAGCTGTTGTGGGGGCAACATTTGCATACTTTTCAGCTCAAACAGGAAATAATGCAACCGCTGATGTTAATGTTACTACATCTACAGTAGATTCAACAACTATAACAAAATTTCCAGAATTAACATTACAAGCAACACAACAAAATTTTGGTCAAGGCATGGGTTCTTTGTATGCTGAATCTGAAGGTAGTATAACATTTACAGCTAATTCTGATAAAGATTCAGAATATTGTTATAAAGTTGATTTAACAATTGAAAGCAATAATTTTGAATATTCTTTATCAGCAGATAAACCAGAATTAATCTTTACTATAAGTAAGCAAAGTGCTAGCGGTGCATTAACTGAATATTCAGTTACTACATTAGGTAGAAATACTGCTACTGCTGCTTATAAAGAAAAGGTATTAGGCGAAACTACTAATTTATGTAAGTATAATGGAAATCCTACAACTCAAAGTAATGAAACATGTGATAGTTCTAAAGCTTTGAATGGATATGATATTACTACTATAAAGACTGGCACTATTGAAATCCCTAACGGACCTACTGTAAGTGGAACAACTGATAATGATTATATTCACAAAATTTCTGCATCAAAAGGAGCTTCAACGACTGATAAATGGGTTGCAAGAGTAACTTTTGCGAACTATGATGAAGATCAACAAAAGAATGCTCAATTAAGTGCGGAAGATACTACTCATGGTAAAACATTATCTGCAAAAGTTAATTTTACACCTACACCATGTGCTGCTTCATAGTTAATATTATTTAATAAATGTATAAAACAAGTAACAGTTACTTGTTTTTTTATGAAATAAGAATATAAATGTTGACATAATAGTAGATTTTTGCCCATAATTTGTTCATTTTTGGTTGACTTTTGGATCTATTTCTCATATAATCTTAATTGGTACATTTAATTATGTTGATTATTTAGTCGTGGGAAAATTAAATAGGAGACATAATGGAAGGAATAAAATATGAAAACATTTATGCAAAAGAAAGAAACTGTTGAAAGAAAATGGTATGTTATCGATGCTGAAGGAAAGACTTTAGGTCGTGTAGCTACTAAAGCAGCTCATGTATTAAGAGGAAAACATAAAGTAACTTATACTCCTTATGTAGACTGTGGAGATTATGTTATAGTTATTAATGCTGATAAAGTAGTATTAACTGGTAACAAATTAGTAGACAAGAAATATTATAATCATAGTGGATTCCCAGGTGGTTTAAGAGAAAGAACTGCTAAGGAAATGATTGAAAATTATCCAGAAGAAATGTTAGAAAGAGCTATAAAAGGAATGCTACCTCATAATAGATTAGGTAGAGCAATGGGTAAAAAATTATTTGTTTATCGTGATGCTAACCATAAACATGAAGCCCAAAAGCCTGAAGCTTTAAATGTTGATTAGGAGGAAATATGGCAAATAAACAAGTTTGGACTGCGACTGGTCGTCGTAAAAGAGCTATTGCTCAAGTTAGAATGACTGGTGGTACTGGTAATATTACAATTAATGGTGTAGCTATTGATGAATATATGCCAAATAAAATGTTAATAATGGATATTAAACAACCATTAGTAGAAACTAATAATGAAAATAGATTTGATATTGATGTTAAAGTTAATGGTGGTGGATATTCAGGTCAAGCTGGTGCTATTAGATTAGGTATTACTAGAGCATTATTAAGTTTTGATGCAAATACTGATCAATCTAGAGAAGATAGTTATAGACATATTCTTAAAAATGCTGGATTTATTAAAAGAGATCCTCGTGTTAAAGAACGTAAGAAATATGGTTTAAGAAAAGCACGTCGTGCTCCACAATTCTCAAAGCGATAGAGAAAAAAGTTTCTTTATACCTCATAAACTCAATGTTTATGGGGTTTTTCTTATATTAAGATATTCATTAAAACTCATTAAATTTGGATTGTAACCCACAAGTAGTCCACATAAAAAGAATATATTATTATTTACACTTTAAAAAAATATAAATATAATGTATCAAAATTAGGAACAAAAACATAATATTAATATAGATATAGTGTAGTAATCAAATAGTTAATATGTATAAATAACTCGACATTAATAAAACTATATGCTATTATTATAAACAGAAAGAGAGATGATTTTTTATGGCTAGTATGACAAGTGCTATTAACATTAATGTAGATACAGAAATAAAAGACCAAGCAACAACTATTTTAAAGGGATTAGGCTTAAACATGAGTACATTTATTAATATGGCTTTAATGCAAGTAATTAAAAGAAATGGTGTACCTTTTGAAGTAGTAAATCCAACGCCTAGTAAAGAAATGTTAGAAGCATTAAAAGAAGTTAACGAAATGATTAATAATCCCCAAAAATACCCTAGATACAGTAATAGAAAAGATTTAAAGAAAGCATTGTTATCAGATGACTAATTATAAATATGAGGTAGTATTTTCTGCAAAATTTAAAAAGTCTTTAAAGAAAATACAAAAACAAAATTTCTTCTAAATCTTTAAATATGGGCAACCTCTATTTACAAAGCATTAATTAAGTTTCAAAGCCCTTTATGGGCTTTTTGCTTTTAAAGATAAAATAATAGCTATTTGATTTTAGCTATTATTTCTTTATGTTCCGCGTTTCCTATTATATCTTTACTAGGATAATTATTATTTAATTTATATTTTAATTCTAATATTTTAGATACTGAGTTATTAATTTGCTCGATAGTAATAGTTCCTTTATCTATGGAATCTTTTATTAAATTTATAGCCGAAGTACTACTGTTTGGCATAAGAAGAATGTCAACTCCAGCATTAATAGCCATTTCATATATTTCTTGTTCAGTATAGTAATTGGTGATAGCTTTCATATTTAAAGCATCAGTTATTACTAACCCGTCATAGCCTAATTTTTGTTTTAATAAATCAGTAACGATTTCTTTTGATAATGATGCTGGAGTACTATTTAAGGTTATATTAGGTGTTGCTAAATGGCCTATCATAATGACATCTGCTCCAGCATCAATGGCATTTATAAATGGTATTAATTCTTCTTCTGATAGTTCATCAAGTGATTTTTCAATAACTGGTAGTTCATAATGTGAATCAGTGATGGTACTACCATGACCTGGAAAATGTTTATAAACGGGAATAATACCATTATCTTTTAATCCTTGAGCTAAACTTGTTCCCATTTTAGTTACAATTGCTGCATTAGAGCCAAAACTTCTTGAACCAATAAATTGACTATTTTCATCAGCAACTATATCTAATACCGGAGCAAAATTCATATTAATGTGAAAGGCTGCTAGTTCTTCGGCAATAACTTTTCCAACATCATATGCTAAAGTAGGATTATTGGTTTTACCTAATTCCCACATACTTGGAATATTTGTCATATTTACACCAAGAATATCTTGGAATCTTTGAACTTTACCACCTTCTTGATCAGTAGCAATAAACATTGGTATATCAGCAGTCTTTTCAGTATTTTGAATTAAATTTAAAGTATCTTCATAATTAGTAATATTTTCTTTAAATATAATTACTCCTCCTACTTTATTGGTCTCTAATTCTTCCTTTAATCTATCAGTAAAACTTGTCTCATCAAAAGATATTATTAACATTTGAGCTATCTTTTCTTCTAAAGTTAAATTATTTAAATCATTAAGAATTTTTTCTTTGAAAACGTCTGTTTCCACATTTAAAGATGGAGTATTTTTATTCACTAATACCCCTAAAAGAACACTGGCACTTAAACAAAATGCAATAATAAAATTACTAATTACCAAACCTTTTTTATTCATAACATTATTATACCAAATATTTAAAAAATTATTTATTAATTTATAATATTTGCTATAATTAATTTATCAAGAAAGGCAATTTATGAAATTAACTGATTTAAATAAAGAATATGATAAATTACAAAAAAGATATGGAGCAAAATATTTAAATGCGATATATAATGGAGGATGCACAAATAATCCCAATTTTTGTTTTGTGTTTATGAATCCTACAGGAAGAAATGTGGCTTCTTGTAAGGATTGGAAAGGCTTAAGGGCACCATGGATAGGTACTAAAAACATTTGGGATTTATTCATCGCTTTAGATTTAATAGATCAAGATATATATGATAAAATTAAAGAATCAAAAGTTAAAGATTGGACTAGTGAATTTGCTAATCTAGTATATGAAAATATTACTAAACATAAAGTATTTATTACTAATTTAGGTAAATGTACCCAAATAGATGCTAGAGCTTTAAAAGATAAGGTATATGAACAATATTTACCTTTATTAAAAAAAGAAATAGCGATTGTTAAACCTAAAATTATTATCTTGTTCGGTAATCAAGTTAGTTCGATTGTTTTAAAAGAAAAGGTAATGGTATCACAAGTTAGAAAGAAAGAATTTATAAGAACTATTGATAAACATAAATATCCTTTATATGCTGTATATTATCCTATAGGTAATGGTAGATTTAATATTGATAAAACTATTGAAGATATAAAATGGATTCAAGATAATGTTTTAGTAAAAGAAAAAATTTATTGATTTAAAATATCAATAAATTTAGATGCTGTAAAAGTAGGTATGCTTGTTTTAGAAATAGCATATCCTATTTTTCTTGGGCTTATTTTAAAAGGAGTTTTTATTTCAAATAAAGTTTTATTTAATTTATCAGATAAATATTCTTTGGGAACTAAAGCAATACCAAAGCTATTTTCAGCCAGATTAATTAATAAATTATGTGATACGACTTCCATTTTAGGCTCACAAGTTAAGTTATTATTTTTTAAATATTCATTAAAGTTAATTCTAGTGATAGAAGGATACTTCGGTAATAATAAATTTTTTTGAAGCAATTCTAATGGATCATTAATTTTTTTATTATATTCCTTGGTACCTACAAAAATATCATGTAAAGTTGTTATTTGTTTATAAGTAATAGAGTTATTGACTTCATTTGGTATTGCCGTAATTATAATATCTAAAGAACCATTTATTAAATTCTTTATTAAATTTTCCGTTACATCATTAGTAATTATTATTTCCACATTAGGATATTTTTGATGAAACTTTTTTAAATAAGGCATAAGTAAATAACTAGAGATAGTGGTAGTAGAACCAATATTTAAAATACCTTCTTCTAAATTTTTTAAGGAAGTAAATTTATTAGTACCATTAATAAAGTAATTCATGCCTTCATTTATATAGTTAAATAATTCTTCTCCTTCATGAGTTAAAATAACTCCCTTTGGGGTTCTAATAAATAATTTTCCACCTAGTTCATCTTCAAGAGTTTTAATACTTTGGGTTACAGCCGGTTGACTAATCATTAATTTATTAGCTCCTTTAGTAATACTTTTTTCTTTAGCAACTTGATAAAATACTTTGTATAGTTCAAAATTAATATTCATAATATAAGCACTCCTTATGAAATATATAAATAATATATATTTTAATTATATTAAATTATTTTATATAATACAAGTGAAAGGAAGAAAAATTATGAATGATGAATTAAGAAAACAAAGAAAAGAAATATGGCAAAGAATGAATGATAATTCCGAATTAGAATGGAGTAGTTCATCCCTTAGATTTTTTTGTAGGGATAACAAAGAAAAATTTAAAAAGAAAGATAGCAAAGAAGCTTTAAATAAAATATTAGAGTATGCTACTCATAACTTAGAAAAAGTAAAATTAGAAAATGAAGAAATAAATAAGTCTCTTAAAAAGTTATGGAGCATTTGTAATCATGAAATATTAATTCCTGATTCGGGATATTTTTCTCATCAATGTCCCATATGTATGAAACATTTTAATCCTGAACATTTTCCTGAAACAACTCTATTTATTATAAATGATGCTAATTATTGGGATATTCAAAAAATTAAAGAAGCTCTTGAAGAAATGATTACTAAAGATGATTTTATCGAAGAATTAGATGAATATTTAAGTAATCTTCAAGAAGAAAAAGACATAAAAATAAGGAGAAGATATTTATGACAAAGAAAGAATTTTTAGAATTTTATTATGCTAAGAAATATTTAAAAGAAAATGATAGTTTGATTGCTTTAACTGAAATTAGATCTAAGATGTATGATGGTAGAATTAAAGTTTCTCCTTTAGAGGAAGATAAATGGTTACCTAAATATGATGATTTAAAGGATGAGTTTGATATTTTACAAAAAGAACTAAAAGAAGTCTATGATGAAGCCAATAAACAAAAAGAAATAAGAGATAGAATTATAAAGAGTTGTAAGCATGAGGTAAGAAGAGAAGCTCCTGAAGCTTATGGATTTGGTTATAGTACCTTTTATTACTGTGTTTTCTGTGGTAAAAGAATTAGTAAAAATCATGTTTGGAAGGATTCTATTAACATAAATAATCATGCTGTAAATTTACTGGCTGATATGTATTATGATGCTGATGGTTATCCTTGCAAAGTTGATGGTGGTTATAGTCTGGAAGAAGTATATAATATAATTAAACAAATAGTTTCAAACCTACAAGATGATGAAACTATAGATTTTATCAAAGAATTTACCAAACTAAATTTAGAAAACTGTACTATTACTGATAAAAAAGATAAACCAGAATATTATATGATGATTATTGCTGGTAACAATCAAGAAAAAATAGAAGATTTTAATCTTTTTAAATCAAATAATTTAAAAGCCTTAGACTTTTTTAAATATTTCAGTAATATTTTAAATTGTAAAATATTATATATTGATAATAATATAAATGATGAGATATGGAAAATAGAAAAAGAAAATTATAATGGTATAGAAATTAAAAAATATACCTCAATTAAAGATTTAGAATATATTTTAGAAGAATATCAACAAATACCATTTAATCTAATTATAAATTTAAGTGAATTAAGTACTTATGAAATTACCCAAAATAAATTAGAAAGAGTTAATTATAATTTGGATTTACAAAAGAAATTTCCTAATGCTTTAGTATACGACTTTAAAGAAGAAAAAAAAGAATTAGAAAATGATTCTCACGTAATAACTTATTCTTTATTCGATAAGAAATATCATATTTTAGAAGATGATAAATATATAACTCAAGATATTGAAGGTACTTGTCAAAAATTAAAAAGAGAATTAAAAAAATAATTAAATTTTGCATAATATCTTGTCAATTGCACCAATTAATGGTATAATGATGCAATTAAAAGAAAGGTGATGCAATATGAGAAGTTTTAATTTAATAGAAGAATATAATAATATTATAAGAAATGCTAATATAATTAATTT
Source organism: uncultured Bacilli bacterium (assembly GCA_947588765.1). Classification (GTDB taxonomy): domain Bacteria; phylum Bacillota_I; class Bacilli_A; order RF39; family UBA660; genus Onthocola_B. The sequence goes on along the minus strand of CANPZG010000022.1, from coordinate 9,710 downwards.
ACTTAGTAAAATTCATGAATATAAAGGAAAACAACCTTATTTTCTAAATTTTAAAAATGGCATTTTAGAAACTTTATTAAATGTAGCGAAGATTGAAAGTACTACATCTTCTAATAAAATAGAAGGTATTTATACAACTGATAAAAGAATTAGAGAAATAGTTATGCAAAATTTAAAACCTAAAAATAGAAATGAAGAAGAAATTGCCGGATATAAGGATGTATTAGCTTTAATTCATGAAAATTATGAGTATATTGATATTAATAAAAACACAATTTTGCAATTACATAGAGATTTATATAAATATACGGGCTATAGTTATGGGGGAAAATTTAAAAATTCTCAAAATTATATTGAAGAAATAAATGAAAAGGGAGAAAAGAAAATAAGATTTACTCCATTATCTCCGATAGAAACACCTATTGCAATAGATAATTTGTGCAAAAGTTATAATGAAATAGTTAATACTGAAATATGTGATTTGATAGTATTAATACCAATATTTATTTTTGATTTTGTTTCAATTCATCCATTTAATGATGGTAATGGAAGAATGAGTAGATTATTAACTTTATTATTACTATATAAAGCAGGTTACATGGTAGGTAAATATATAAGTATTGAAAAAATGATTGAAAATACAAAAGATAGTTATTATGAAGCTTTAAAAGATAGCTCTATAAATTGGCATAATAATAAAAATGATTATTCATTTTTTGTTGAGTATTATTTAGGAATAATATTAAATGCGTATAAAGAGTTTGCCGCTAGAGTTGAAATAATAGAAAATAAAAAAATGTATTCCTATGATCGAATAATAAATATATTTAAAGAAAATATAATTCCAATAGATAAAGCCTTAATAATGAGCAAATTGCCAGATTTAAGTGAAACTACTATTGAAAGGAATTTACATAAATTACTTAAAGAAAATAAAATAGTTAAAATTTCTGGAGGAAGACATACAAAATATAAATGGAATTGTTAAGTTGGGATAAAAAATAATTTACAAAATAATATTTCTTGGATATAATTTATTTATAAATAATTTTTTAGAAATTTACCTTATTAAGAGTGATGGAGGGAATAGGCCCTATGAAGTCCAGCAACCTATTTAATTAGGTGCTAAATCCTACGGTAAAAACCGAAAGATAAGGATAATCAAACGTTTAAAGTGATTATCTTTAAACGTTTTTCTTTTTTAAGGTAAATTAGGAAGGAGAATGATTATGGAAAAATTATTTACTGCGGAATCAGTGACGTTTGGTCATCCTGATAAATTAAGTGATCTAATTGCTGATTCAATACTTGATGCTTATTTAGCTCAAGATAAGGATTCTAAGGTGGCTTGTGAGGTAGCTTTAGGTAAAAACAAAGTTTATATCATGGGAGAAATTACAAGTAATGCTTCTATTGATATTGAAGCTATTGTTAGAAAGGTAATAGTTGACATTGGCTATGATAATAATGAGTTATTATTTAATGGTCATAATTGTAAAATCAATATTGATATTTCTAAACAATCACAAGATATTGCTTTGGGAGTTTGTAAAGATGATATAGGAGCTGGCGATCAAGGCATTATGTATGGCTATGCTACGGATGAGGCTGAAAACTATATGCCTATTGCTATTAATTTAGCTCATGCTTTAACTTTAAAGTTAGAAGAAGTAAGAGTTAAAAATATTGTTAAAGGATTAAGACCTGATGGCAAAGCTCAAGTTACTATTGCCTTAAATAAGGAAAAAGTGCAAGTTAAAACGATAGTATTATCAACCCAACATAATGAAAATGCAGATTTGAAAGTTTTAAAAGAAAAATTAAAAACCGAAGTTATTGAAAAAGTTATACCTAGAGAATACATGAAAAAGACGGAAATATTAATTAATCCCACTGGAAGATTTGTTATTGGTGGTCCAGCTGCTGATACAGGTTTAACTGGTAGAAAACTAATGGTTGATTCATACGGAGGCTTAGCTCATCATGGTGGAGGTGCATCCTCAGGCAAAGATTATACTAAAGTTGACAGGAGTGCTGCCTATTATGCCAGATATGTTGCTAAAAATATCGTGGCAGCTCACCTCGCTCACAAATGTGAAGTAAGAGTTGCTTATGCTATTGGCGTATCTAAACCCGTAATGGTAGATATTGATACATTTAATACTAATAATATACCTGAAGAAAATATTTTAAAAATAATTAATGAAGTCTTTGATTTTAGACCAATTAATATTATTAATTCTTTAAATTTGAAATATCTAAAATATGTTGAAGTAACTCATAATTATCATTTTGGAAACAACATATTCTCTTGGGAAAAATTAGATAAAGTAAAAGAAATAGAAAAGATTTCTCAAATCTTAAAAAAAGATTGCACATGTAATATTTTTTGATATAATATAAAAAAGCAATAGTGTTAAAGAATTTTAAAAGTTCTTATCTTTAGGGAGTCCCTAAGGTCCAATGAATGAATTAAACGAATAATTGTAATATTCCACGGTAACTAAGATATAGGCTTCGCTATATTATAGTACGGTTCCATATTACAATATCAGAAGTATTGCTTTTAGAAATGAGGTAGTAAGAATGTGGAAATATATTAACGATTCACAAATTAAAGAATTTTTACTATCTCTTTTTCTTATTAATGAATCTAATGATAAAAAACATTTAAAGAAACTATATGCTATTAGTAATAATTTAAAAAGTAATTATATAATTTATAAAATAAAGAAGAAAAATGGTAAATATCGTTATATCTATGAGCCTACTCCAACTTTAAAACATATTCAAAGACAAATATTAAATAATATTTTAAATAATAAAAAAATAAGTAAATATGCTAAAGCTTATCATAAAAATATTAGTTTAAAAGATAATGCTTTACCCCATATTGGTAATAAAAAAATATTAAAACTAGATATAGAAAACTTTTTTGATAATATAAAATTTTGGAATATTTATAAAAGTTGTTTTCCTATTGAATATTTTCCTAAAGAAATAGGAATGCTTTTAACTTATCTTTGTACTATTGATGATCATTTACCTCAAGGAGCTCCTACATCAAGTTACATATCTAATTTAGTTATGAAAAATTTTGATGAAAAATTAGGCGATTGGTGCGAGGAAAGAAAAATAAACTATACTAGATATTCTGATGATTTAACTTTTTCGGGGGACTTTAAAGTTAAAGAAGTTATTAAAAAAGTAAATGAATTATTAAAACCATTAGATTTAAAATTAAATAAAGATAAAATTCATGTAATTACTTCTAATAAAGCTCAATTAGTAACGGGAATTGTTGTTAATGAAAAAACACAATTACCTAAAAAATATCGTGATAAGATAAGACAAGAAATATATTACATTAAAAAATTTGGTTTAGAAAATCATTTAAAATATTTAAAAATAACGGATAAAAATAAATATATCATGAACTTAAAAGGAAGAATATTATATGTATTACAAATTAATTCTCTTGATAAAGAATTTCAAAAATATTTAACTTATATAAATAAATCATTTAATTAGAATATATTTAATTAGGTGATTTTTTTGTTTGATTGTAAATTAAATATTCCTTATCCCGCATTAAAAGTAGAGAAGGAAAACAAAGATTATGCTTATCTTTTACTGGAGGATTATGCTGGAATCAATAGTGAATTATCTTCTATTACTCAATATAGTTATCAAAATTTTAATAAATTTATTAGTAACAAAAACTTAAGTAATTCCTTAAAAGATATAGCTATAGTTGAAATGCATCATTTAGCTATATTAGGTAAATTAATAAAGCTTTTAGGAGTTAATCCTATTTATAAAACTAATGAATATTGGCATAGTAAAAATATTTGTTATTCAGTTAATATTAAAGAGATGTTATTAAGTGATATTGATTTAGAAGAAAAAGCTATTATTAATTATCAAAAACATATAAAGCTAATTGATGATAAATATATTAAAGCTATGTTAGAAAGAATAATTTTAGATGAAGAAAAACATTTAGAGTGTTTCTATTATTATTTAAATAAGATAGACTAAAACTTATAAAAATGATAAAATAACAGTAAGAAAAAGGTGATTGAGTTGTTGTTAATAATTTTTCTTATTGTTTTACTAGCGTTATTTACTATCTATAAATTAGTACTTATTAAAAATAAGTATTTAAATCTTGTGATAAAATATTTAATTATATCTTTAATTGTAGCTTTAAGTTTAGAAATTTCTTTGTTTAATTTTAGACATTATCAAAGTTTATTTAATCCAAGTGAAATTAAATTTAATATTTATACTTTAGGTAGTGGGATTAATTGTAATAATGGTGTATGTGAAGTTTTAGATAAAGAAAATGCTTATATTGAAATAACTAATATTAATAGTAAAGCTAATAATTTATATTTAGATATAGTTAGTGATAATAGTTTATTTATGAAATATAGTATTAGTTATACGGATGAAGCTAATAAATTATATATGATGGCTGGAGAAAGAGAATATACGAATGAAGTAAATAGAAGCTCTTATGTTCATCTTAATCCCAGTGGTAAAATAGGTAATATAAAAATAGATATATTAGAAAGTAATACCACATTTAAAATAAATGAAATAGCTATTAATAAAACTGTACCATTTTTTATCAATAATATAAGATTAATAATTTGTTTAATATTTACGTTTTTTATTTTATGTATTAATCCTAAAAGTAAATTACAAGAATTAAAATATAATTTTAAACATAGTAAATGGATAACTTGTTTACTTGTTATTATTATTGCTGGTTCCTTTAGTTTCTTTACTTTAGCTAATTGTCGTAGTTATACGGTTAAAAGAACATCCCAATATACGCAATATAAAAATTTAGCTCGAGCTTTAGCCAAAGGACATTTTTATTTAGATTTAAAAGTTTCACCTGAACTAGCTAGTTTAGAAAATCCTTATGATAGAACTTATCGTGATTCTTTGATGGAAGGCGCGAAAGATTACTATTGGGATTATGCTTATTATCAAGGCAAGTATTATTCTTACTTTGGCGTAGTTCCGTGTTTACTTACATATTTACCATATTATGCTATTACGCATAAAGATTTACCTAATACCTCAGCTATGAGTGTGGGAATATTTTTACTTACGATTAGTGCTTTTTATTTAGTTTATAATTTAATAAAGAAGTATTATAAGAAAACCCCATATATTTGGTATATTTTATTAAGTACACTGTTAGTTTTTGTAAGTGGCATCGTTCATTTCTCGGGGGAAGCAACATTTTATAATCTCCCAATTATCTATGGTGTATCCTTTGCTTTATTCGGTCTAGCCTTTTGGCTTAAAAGTACATTCACTAAAGAATTAGATAAAAAATATTTATTTCTTGGTAGTCTATCTATGGCTTTAGTAAGTGGTTGTCGGCCACAAATTTTACTAACAAGTTTCTTTGCGATTATCATCTTCTGGGATTATGTTTTTAAAAAAAGAGAATTATTAAGTAAGAAAAGTATTAAAGAAACTTTATTATTTGCTTTACCTTTCGTGGTTATTGCTATTGCCTTAATGTATTATAATTATGCAAGATTTGGTAGCGTATTTGATTTCGGGGCTAACTATAATTTAACAACTAATGATATGACAAAACGCGGCTGGAAGTTTGATCGTATCTTCTTAGGCTTATATTACTTTTTACTTGCTCCATCTAAAATTAATTTAATATTCCCTTTTATTGAAAATCAAAAAGTATTAACAAGTTATTTAGGTAAAACTATTTATGAAGCTATGCCAGGTGGTTTCTTATTTACTAACATGATTTGTCTTTTAGGTTTATTTAGTTATAAATTTAAAAATATTATTAAAGATAAAAAATTATATCAAATAAGTATTGCTAGTGTAATTATGGCAATTATAATTGTTATATTAGATACTCAAATGGCGGGAATATTACCAAGATATCTTTGTGATTTTGGCTTCCTATTTGGTATTAGTACAATTATTGTTATTCTATCTTTACTTAATAATAATCTAAATATTGAATATCAAAAATTAATTGTCGTTGCTATTGTAATCTGTCTGTTACTTCATAGTTTTAGTTTCTTTACTTGTCGTAATGTCCTAATTAACTATGATTACTTAATTGCTATTTATTATAAAATATATTATACCTTTATGTTTTGGTTATAGTTATTGCTATCATATAATAATTATGCTATAATTTAAATAGGTATTGGAAGAAAAGAGAAAACTTACAGTTGGAAGTAAGTTGAAAAACATTTTAGCCAACTCTATAAAGGAGATGGCTTTTTTATGCAAGAAATTAATTTATATATTGATGAATCAGGAAATCTAGGGCATGGTGGTAGATATTTTTTAATATGTGCTTTAGATGTTGATAAGAATTGCGATTCTAATATTTCAAAAAGAGCGGGAAGAGTTATGAATCGGTTTAAGAAAGAAAAAGGTATAAAGAAAAATATTGAAATAAAGGGAAGTTTATTAAAAGATAGTGACAGGATAGAATTAATTGAAAAAATATTATATAAAGGTATAAAAGTGAGATATATAGTTTTAGATTTAAAACAAACAACAATGTTATTAAATAAACCCGATGATAAAAATGCTTGTTATAATTATTTAATTCAATTAATTGTTAAAGGCATAATTGATAAAAAGAAAAATATTACCAAAATAAATTTATATTTAGATAACCGTTCTGTTAAAATAGGAAATAGATTATCCTTAAAACCATATCTATATAATAAATTAGTTTTAGAACAATTAGAAACGGGAACTAAAGTTAAAAGAATAGATTTTCAAATAAACTATTTTGAATCAGAAAGTTGTTATCTTATTCAATGGGCTGATATTATCTCTAATTCCTTATTTAAACTCTATAATAGTAATATTAAATACTATTATGAAAAAGTAAAACCATATATTATATTTGAAAGTAAATTTCCCTCTAAAAATTTTGGTAAATAATATTGACATATAGTAAACTTAATGATAATATGCATATATAAGAACTGGCATATAAGCCTTATATGATTTATTTAAAGATTAAATATAAGAGTTATGTATTAATTCAGTCATATAAGCACTGCCAGTTTTTTTATTTGGATATTAAAAATTAATGTTTTATCATTTTTAATAAAGAAAATAGAAAAAATATTTGACTTTGAATATTATTAAAATATATAATAAATAACTGAGGGAGAGATAAAAATGAAAAAATTATTAAATTTATTATTATGTGGAATATTACTTTTAACTATTACGGGATGTGGGAATAAAGAAGAAAATAATACCAACAATACTCAAGATACTATAATTGTTGATGAGAACAAAGAAGATGGTGTAGTTAATGAAGATACAACTAATGATGAAGTAGTGGATGATCCTAAAGAAGATACTAATGAAAAAGAAACTGAAGAAAAGGCAAAAGAACAAACATCAAATATAACGGAAGCAACAACTGATCCTAAAGAACAAGAACCAGAAAAAACGTGTACTCCTAAAAAGTTTAAAGAAAAATATACTTATTTTTATGCAACTAAGGAAGAATGCAATAAAGAAAGTCAAAGTACAGCCTTTTTTGATATCGTTGATAATGTTGATGATAGAGTATTTACAGTTAATTGTGAAGAAATTGTAGATGATTGTGGAACAACATGGTATGGAGTATCTTATAATATATATGATCCCGATAATTCTACAAGTAGTGATGGAGTAGTTGTAGTTCATTATTAAAATATAATCTCATTAAATGGGATTATTTTTATATAATTTTACATATTTATTAAGAAAAAAGAAAAGCCGAAATGGAAATATGCTATAATTAAATAGTAAGAAATTCTAAAGTAGGTGAAAAATGGATATTCAAGAAAAATTAAATAAAGCAGTAAAAATAGCTCAAGATTATATTGTTTTATTTTTAAAAGATTATGTGAATCATGAACAATTGGAAAGTATTAAAAGTTTATTTGAGAATTGTCCCGTGGTTGCTGAAAAAATAGAACATCGTTCAAATGAATTTGGTAAAATAGATTGTATAGGTGGTTTAGCGAAAAAAGATAAAATAATTATTGATGCTAGAAAAGCTAAAACTTTTAGCTTGGATAATGAATTGGAACTTAATCAAGTATTAGGTACAATTATTCATGAATATGCTCATGAAATAAGAAGCCTTAATAATAAATATGGGGAAATGTTTGAAGAATCATTTGCTTCTATTTTTGCCGAAGCTTGTATAAATAGTGTTAGATTAAAATTAGGTACTACGTATAATGAATCTTTTAACACATTGGATTCTATTGAATATCGAAATGCTCAATCTCAAATCAGAGCATTATTATATGTTTTAAAACAAAAGAATTTAGATTTAAAATTAATAGTAGAATACGTCGTAGGTAATGGGGATAAATTCAGAGAAGAATGTAAAAATATTTTTGGTGATGCTTTTGATAATTATTTTGAATTAATGAGTAGTAGAGATAATAAAGGTGCTGAAGAAGTAGTTATTAATCTTATAAGTGATTATATAAAACAAAATGGTTTAAGCATTCGTGAATATTGGGAAACTAATAATATTGCTTTAAATTCAGATAATTTATATTTAAAAGGAAGTGCTACTTTAGCCAAAGCGGTTGTTAAATCTGGTAGTGAATCATTTATACCAGAAGAACAAGAATATTTTAAGAATTTTGAATATTCTGCTAAAATAGCTTTAGAAGATGAAAATCTTCTAAAACAAGAAAAAGTTGATAGAATAAGAAAGTTTATTGAAACTAGATTGTCTTTAAAAGGAAAAAACATAGAAGAAATGTATGATTCCATAATTGATTTATGTTCTACTTATATTCAACATAAAGAAAGAGATGATGAAGAATCAAAAATATTTGAAGAAGAAATTGTTAAATTAATGCCTGATATTGAAAGTTTTAAAACTAAACTTATAACTTTAAGAATAGCTGGCAAAGATAAACAAATATTTGATGATTTGGATTTAGATAATATAACTTATAATGATATTTTATTAAATATGGATAAATTATTAGCTAATGATAGAGAAAATAGTTCTAATAAATTATAATCTTAAATTAATTTTTAAGATTATTTTTATATAGGCTAAAATATCAAATTTAAATTTTTAACATATAATAAAATATCTTCGTAAGTTTCATTGACAAAAGCCTTTATTTAGGTTAAAATTAATGCGTACAGCAATTTTGGAACCGTAGCCAAGTGGTCGAAGGCGTTAGTCTGCAAAACTAATATTTCATCGGTTCAAATCCGATCGGTTCCTCCAATATGATAGGAAACTTGAACTTTTGAGATTTCGAGAGTAATAAATGCTAACAGAAATGTTAGTTTTTTTGTTATCTAAATTTAGAAAGTGAGAGTGATATATATGTTAACAATAGAAACTAAAGAATTAGAAATAAGTGATGAATTAAAAAGAAAGGTTGAAATGATATGTAAGTTTGCTTGTGCATTTACTTCTGATAATGATTTCTTAAAGGTATGAGTAAAAAAAATAAGAAAATGGGCTAATACTTGTATGGATTTTGTTTATAATGATTTAGGTTATAAAAAAGAACAATATTACACGCTACTATTCATATGGATGAAAAAATACCACATTTACACTGTGTAGTTGTACCTTTAATTAGAAAGTTTGATAAAAGAACTAATACTGAAAAATGGACTATTTCTAAAAAGCAATA
>CANPZG010000021.1 GCA_947588765.1 uncultured Bacilli bacterium | reverse complement strand
GTGTAGCGTCATTTTAACCGGCGTTACCTAACTAGGTAACATATCTATAGTATACTATTATTTTTGCTAAATTACAATAAAAGAAAAAGTGTGATATTCGCTTGAGGTATACAAATGATTGATAAAAATGATGAAAATTATATTTATTATTTAGTAGGACAAAATTTAAAAAGAATTAGAAAAAGGAAAAACTTAACTATAATTAAATTTGCATGATTATGTAATTATAGTCCCGGTTTTATTATGAATATTGAAAGTCCAAAATATTATCAAACATTCAGTTTAGGAACAATTTATCGATTTTCCTTAGTTTTAAATGTAGATATAAGTGAATTTTTTAAAGAAGGACAATAAAAAAGGAGAAAAAATTTATTTTCTTCCTTATTTAATAACAATATTAACAATTCTTTTAGGAACCACAATGGTTTTAACAATAGTTTTTCCACTTGTGTATTTTTGAACATTTTCATTGGCTAAGGCTTTTTGTAATACTTCATCATTACTCATATCTTCAGTCATAGTGACATCGCCTCTTAATTTACCATTAACTTGAACCCCAATCGTAAATTCTTCATCAATAGTTTTAGTTTCATCATATTTAGGCCAAGTTGACAAACAAATTGGTTCATAACCTAATTCTTCATTAAGTTCTTCCGTAATATGAGGGGCAAAAGGATTTAATAATGTTAATAATATTTTATAATCTCCTTTAGTTATTTCTTTTTCATTTTCCATGCTATTAGTTAAAATCATTAAGGCTGATATGGCAGTATTATATCCCATAGTTTGTAAATCAGTTTCAACTTTTTTAATAGTTTTATGGATTATTACTTCTAAAGATGGAGAAATATTTTCATCATTATTAACTTTATCTTTTAATCTAATAATTTTATCAACAAATCTTTTACAACCTCTTAGTGAATCAGTATTCCAAGGCACATCTTGTTCATAATCACCCATAAACATTTCATAGATTCTTAAAACATCAGCACCATATTCTTTAACAATATCATCAGGATTAATAACATTACCTTTAGATTTACTCATTTTTTCATTGTTAGATCCCAAAACCATACCATGGCTAACTCTCGTCCAAATCATTTCTTTATTTGGAACTAAGCCAATATTGTATAAGAATTGAACCCAAAATCTAGCATACAATAAGTGTCGTGCTGTATGTTCCATACCACCATTATACCAATTAACTTTTTGCCAATATTTCATTGCATCCATACTAGCAAATTCATGAGTATTATGGGCATCCATAAATCTTAGGAAATACCAACTTGAACCAGCCCAGTTTGGCATTGTATCAGTTTCTCTTTTAGCCTTTTCTCCACATTTAGGACAAGTAGTATTAACCCAATCTGTAATTTTGGCTAAAGGACTTTCACCATTATCAGTTGGTTCGTATTCAGCAACATCAGGTAAAAGAAGTGGTAAATCTTCTTCATTCATTGGTACCCAACCACATTTAGGGCAATTAATCATTGGAATTGGTTCGCCCCAGAATCTTTGACGAGAGAAAATCCAATCACGCATTTTATAATTTACTTTTTTAGTTCCACAATTGTTGTTTTCTAACCAAGCGAACATTTTATTAATGGCATCTTCTTTATTTAAACCATCTAGGAAGTCGGAATTAATATGAACGCCATCACATTCTATAGCTCCAGGCATTAAAGCATAATTAAAGGTTTTAAAATGTAATTCATCCTTAACTTCTTTTTCAACAGTATTTTTATCTACCCATTCTACTGTAAATTTTTCATCTTCATCTAAATTAGTGCTATTTTTTACATCATCTTTTAATTTAAATAAAAAACCAGTACTTTCAATATTAAAGTATTTATCTTTATTAAAAGCATAGTAATGATGATTTATTTTAGGTAATTCCCTAATTAATTCTAAATTACTATAACCAGTTTCTTCTTCTATTTCTCTTAAAGCACATTGAAGAGGTGTTTCACCATCCTTTATTGTTCCTCCAATAAATAAGCGTCCTCCAAGTTCATGCCAATTTAAAGTTAGATATTTATCATTTTTTTCATCATAAACAACAGCAACAATAGAATTTTTCTTCGTTTCATTTTCGGCTGGTTTACCAGTTTCTTCTTCTAAAACTTGGATAATCGGAATATCAAATTTTTTCGCAAATTCATAGTCTCTTTCATCATGCGCGGGAACAGCCATAATAGCTCCAGTTCCATATGTTGCTAAAACATAATCGCTTATATAAATTGGTATTTTTTTACCATTCACAGGATTAATAGCGTAAGCGCCGATAAAAACTCCGGTTTTTTCTTTATTTAATTCTGTTCTTTCCCGTTCATTTTTTAAGGTACAAGCCTTTTTATAAGATGCAACTTCTTCTTTTTTATCAGGAGAAGTAATTTTATCAACTAATTCATGTTCGGGTGCTAAAACACAGTAAGTTACACCAAATAAAGTATCACATCTCGTTGTAAATACCGTAAATTCTTCATCAGTATCCGCTACTTTAAAATTAACATGCGCCCCAACTGATTTACCAATCCAGTTAATTTGACCTAATTTTACTTTTTCGGCAAAGTTGGTATCATCAAGACCTGTAAGTAAATCTTCGGCATAGTCACTCATTCTAAGCATCCATTGCGATTTTTCTTTTTGCACAACGGGACTACCACATCTTTCACAAACACCCCCGGCAGCATCTTCATTAGATAAAACTGTCTTACAAGTATTACACCAATTTACGGGCACAATATCTTTATAAGCCATACCATGTTTATAAAATTGTAAAAATTGCCATTGCGTCCATTTATAATATTCAGGATCCGTTGTTGAAAATTCTCTAGACCAATCAAAGGAAAAACCTAAAGTTTGCATTTGTTTTTTAAATGTCGCAATATTTCTCGTTACTGCTTCTTTAGGATGAACATGATTTTTGATTGCATATTGTTCGGCAGGAGCCCCAAAAGCATCCCATCCCATTGGATATAAAACATTATAACCTTGTAAACGTTTCATTCTAGCTAAGGCGTCTTGTGCCGTGTAACTACGAACATGACCAACATGTAAGCCATTACCACTTGGATAAGGAAACTCAACTAAAATATAATATGGTGGTAATTTATCCCCATTTTTAGCTTCAAAAACTTTATTATCTTCCCAATATTTTTGCCATTTCTTTTCTATTTCATTAAAATTCATTATCTACTCCATCCTTTCTTAACTAAATGTCTACCAAATAATTCATATAAGGCATATATTAAAGCTATTAACAAAACAAAACCAATTAATAATTGAAATATCATATTCAAAGGAATTAACATAATAATAGTTGATGTTAAAGCAATAATAAAAGAGTTTAAAAAAGCAAACCATTTAATTACATAATCTAAATCAACTTTAAATAAATCTAATTTAAATTTATTTTGTAAGTATTGCAGTTCCATAATTGTTACTTCTTTTTTCTTCGTTTTCTTTTTCTTACCTTGTAAGTAATGACATTTAGGTACAAGTATTACAAAATAATCAATAAGAAAAATAACGATAAAAGTAATAATACCTGATGCAATCGTAATATTAAATTCCATACTTTCCTCCTTCAAAAAACAAAAGGTGCTACCCAAAGGACGAATTAACCGTGGTACCACCTTAATTTTTTCTTAAAATTGATATAGGAATTACCCTTTTCGCAATCCAAAAGCAAGTTCAATTAATTAACTAATTCTTTTTCACCAACCAAGAATTCTCTAAATAGTATTATTAATTTACTACTCTTTCTTCGCTTTGCTTATTTAATATTATATTAAATTTCCGCGATATATTCAAGTAATTTTAAAAACATTTTTTTGAACCGACCATCTAGTTTTTTAATCTTCTTTATCGCAATTCTTTTTTGGTGAATTTCTAAATTACTAAATATTACTCGTGCAATTTCTTCTTTTAAATCCGTTTTAATACTTAAATCATTAATAATTGAATTAATATCTTCATTAATAATGTGAGTTGCATCAATTTCAATGTCTTGACCTTTGCAATTAATAGTTAATTGTTTCCGTGGGTCAACACTATCGATATCAACAACAAAATCATTTTCATCAACATAAGTTTTAAAATTAGCTATCTTTTCTTGATTTAGATAAATGGTAACATCATCTGCTTTACGGGTATTTCTAAATCTTACTTTATAATTACGCGTATTAGGATAAACATCAACATTACCTTCGAATGGATGAATAATTAAAGTATAATTATTTTTTAAATAGTTATAATCAATGGCTGTAATAACATATTCACCCTTTTGATATTTATTAGTTGTACCATCATCTTCATATAATTTATAGATATTATTTTGACCGGGGAAGACATTTATTTCTAATGTTTTAGGTACACTAGTTTCATTTTTATTTTCTTCTAAATTAGCTAAAGGAATTATAGCCCCAGATGCTACAAAAACAGGATAGTTTTCTTCATTGTAGAAGGCAACATAACGCTTGTTACCAACAAACTTTTTACCACTTTTAAAGTCATACCATATTCCTTCAGGTAAAAACACCCGATGGATAGAACGATTTATTAAAGGATTCATCGGTTTAGTAATTGGGGCCACAAATAAAGATTTACCAAAATAATATTCATTATTATATAATGGTTCATCATATACTTCAGGATAAGAATAATAAAGGGGTTGAATAAGCGGAATACCATTTTTACTATATTTATAACTTTCGCTATAGATATAAGGAATTAACCGATGTCTTAACCAAAAATATTCCCGAGCAACTGTAAATGTTTTAATATCCCATAGCCATGGTTCTCTTTTATAGTATTGGCCTCTTTTGGCACTTAAACGAAATATGGGACTAAAGGTTGCAAATTGAACATATCTTAAATATAACTCACCATCTTCCGTTCCTCCTTTAAAACCTCCCACATCATGACTCCAAAAAGAAAGACCTTTGTTAGACGCTAGAGAATTAAAGAATGGTAAATATTTTAAAGTATCCCAACTAACGATAGTTTGGCCCGAATATAAAACATTATATAAATGAGGTGCTACCAAAGGATTACGCGTTAAAACTAAAGACCTTTTATCAGGATAAGCTTTATAATTTTCTTTTTGATAGTAGTTTAAAGCTTGTAGGGCTTGTAAATCTTGTTTATAGTCTAACCAAAAGACATCAACACCCATATTAATTAAAGGATTGATTAAATATCCTAAATAATCTTTAACAAAAACGGGATTTAAAACATTAAAGGGGATTGTTTCATTATTAGCAACATTTAATTCGGCAGCTATTTTAGCATAAGCCTCTTCTTCTTTTCTAATTCCTTCGGTTGGATCAATATTTAAACCAACATGAATTTCTTTTTCTTGCATTTTTTTAATAAATTCCATTGGATTAGGAAATAAATTATAATTAAAAGTAAAACCAGTTTTATATAAATTATAATTACTAGAATCTTTAATATGCCAAAATTCACTTAATAACATTACGGATAAAGGAATTTGATATCTATTAAATAATTCACTAACTCTTTCTAAATCATTAGCACTATAGATTCTTTCTTTATTCCACCATACCCCAAGAGCATATCTCGGTATTAAAGGGGGATAACCCGTTAAAGTAAAATAATCTTTTAAACATAGGCCAAAGTCTCTTTTATACATAAAGACATACATATCAACTTTTTTATTATCATCTTTAGTAAGAAAACCATTTTCATTAATCATTAAGTTATTAGAATCATCCAAAGTAGCAAATCCATCCGTGGAATATAGGCCATTTTTTAAATCAACTCTATTAGTATAATCATCTAAGCTAAAAGCATCAGCTTTAAAATTACGAGCTTCGGGATGACCATAATACCAAGTTTTATCTGTATTTAATAAATTTATTTTTAAATTAACATCAGGAGCATATTTTGGGCCAGCAAATGGAGCTTCTTTAGTATACTGCAAAGAAAAATATTTCGTCGTAATTACTAAATATTTATTATCTTGTTGTACTTGAAAATTAGGGAATGGGAAATTCCTATTACTTACAAGAATAGTTTTATTATCGTTAAACTTACCATCAACACTAAATTCTAGACGAACTAATCTTTCACTTAAAACGGTAATACGATAATTTTTACCTTGAAATATTGTTTTGGAATTAGCAACATTACTAGTATCCACTTTTTCACCCCAATTCCTATGATAAATTAATTATACCACTTTTGGAAAGTTAAAACAAATGATATAATAAAATATATTAAGAAAAGAGGTAATTTGGATGATTAAATTTGCAACCGATTCCAGAAAAGTTAAGCAAGGACAAGTATTTGTTGCCATAAAAGGGCATACAGTAGATGGACATAAATACATAAATGATGCTATCAAAAATGGCGCAATTGCGGTTGTGGGCGAAGAAGATTTAAAATTAGATGTTCCCTATACTAAAGTTAAATCAAGTGAAGAATATTTAAAAAATACTTTAACCCGGGAATACGCTAAAACTTTAGAGGATTTAGTAATTGTTGGTATAACTGGTACTAATGGGAAAACGACAACTAGTTATATTACTTATCAAATGTTAAAAGCTTTAAATGTTAAAGTTGCCTATCTAGGTACTATTGGATTTTATTATGAGGATGAAGTTATAACCCTCGAAAATACTACTCCCGATATTTTAACTTTATATGAGTTATTACTTAATGTGAAAGAAAAAGGTTGTACGCATATTATTATGGAAGTTAGTAGCCATTCCCTATATTACGAAAGAATTGCTGGTTTAAAATTACAAATCGCAGCTTTCACTAATTTAACCGAAGACCATTTAGATTTTCATAAAACAATGGAAAACTATTTAAATGAAAAATTAAAGATTATTAATTATTTAAAGAAAGATAGTGTATTTATTGCTAATAGCGATGATGAAGCAGCACCTAAATTTTTAGAAAAATGGTCTAATAATTTAACTTTAGGTTTAAATGGCGATATTAAAATTAATAATTATAAAATAACTCCGGCGGAAACTACTTTAAATTTTAGTTATAAGGATAGTGAATATACCGTTACTTATAATTTAACTAGTAAATTTAATATCTATAATTATTTAACGGCTTTAGCTATAACTATGAGTTTAGGTTTTAAAATAAATGAAATTTTAGATATTACCCCTAAAATTAAAGCCCCTGTTGGTAGATGTGAAACCTATAAAGTTAAAAATGCTTATGTCGTAATTGATTATGCTCATACTCCTGATGCTGTGGAAAAAATAATTGATGCTTATCAAGAACTAAAAGAAAATAAAGTAATAACTATAATTGGTTGTGGTGGTGATAGAGACCCAATTAAAAGACCAATCATGGGGGAAATTGCAACTAACAAAAGTGATTTTGTTATTTTAACTAATGATAATCCTCGAACGGAAGATCCTAAAGCAATAATGGCTGATATCTTAAAAGGAATAAAGAAAAATAATTATAAAGTTATTTATGATAGAAAAGAAGCTATTAAAGAAGCTTTGGATATGTTAGAGAATAAAGATATATTATTAATATTAGGTAAAGGACATGAAGATTATCAAATTATAGGACACGAAAAAATTCATTTAAGTGATAAAGAAGAAGTATTAAAATATAGCGAAAATAAAAAATAAAGTTAACATTTGTTAGCTTTATTTTATGCTTGTAAGTCTTTATGAATGACTTGGTGATTTTTAACGATGATGAAATAATGTCTGTTAACCAGATACTCTTTAACGCCTTTGTAATCGATTAAACTGACAGTATGAATATCACTACGCCATTCCGGTAAGTACTTCTCAATAAACGCATTTTTTTCGGTTTCGTTTAAATATCTCATATCTATCCCCCTCCATGGTAATACTATAGCACACTTTTTATGAAAAATTTGTCGAACCGTGTCGAAAATGTTAAATTTTTTAATTTTTTTATTTTATTACTAATTTCTTTACCCGGCTATAATCTTTGCCAGCTTCATCCCACATATCATTTGGTCCATAGATGATTTCCTCAGGGCTAAAGAACTTAACATTGCAATCTTTATCAGAATACATATCAATGAAATAAGCTCCAACATAATTATATAAACCTTGCTTTTGTTGGAATTGGGTTTTATCACATAAACTTGGAACTAATAAGCCATGCACATTCCGATAAACAAAATAATAACTTTTATGATAATGACCTATAAGTAAAATTTTAGGTTTATGTTCGGATTCCAAAGTTTCAATTCTTTTTTGAGGTTTATAAGACAAACTTTGGGCTGAACCTCCTCCGGGATGATCTAAAAATATTTTAACCCCATTTAATTCTGTCAAAGCACAATCTTGACCTAAGAATACCATATCTTTACGACATCTTGACAACCAATTATTAACGGTAGCTTGGCCATTTTTATAATGAGTTTCATCATGACTACCTAAAATATATTCTGTTGTTATTCCTCTTACTTTAGGATACATATCGACAACATAACTTACTTGTTCATCAAAACCATGTAAAAATTGTTGCCTTGGTTGTTCGGGCCGATTAGGATAATTGCCATCAACTATATCTCCAACATGATAAACTTTTTTAATCCCCCGGTTATACGCTTCTCGATAAAATTGATTAAGTAAATGGAATTGTTGATGAATATTTCCCACATGGGTATCAGATACGACTCCAAATTGCGTATGAATTAAATTAGTAGGATCTAAATCTAATTTATTATTCCAAGAACGATTAATGGGTTTAACAAAAACTAATACTCCATCTTTTTCTTCAACATCTATCATTTTGCCATAGATACGACATAATTCTAAAAGTCCATATAATTCATCAAAGTTCATATGAAACTTATGCATAAAGTCTTCCACGGATGCTCCATTATGCATATATTTATATTGCTTTTCAACAAATTCATTATCCATCTTACTTACCTCCTTTGGTTAACTTTAAAGCCTTAGGTTTTAAATAATCATCTTTATTAGTCTTATAGTAAACTCTATTCATCGCATTTAATTTCTTTAAGTTACCAAAACGGTCCATTTTCAAAGTTATATACCAAGCACCAATGGTATTTGAATATCTCTTATCATTCATCTCTTTAGTTGTAGCACAAACACTAGGAACAGATATGCATTTTACTTGCCGATAAGTAAATTTTTCCATTTGTAGTAAACCACCATATAACAATATATCTGGTTTATCTTCACTCCGGAATGAATCAATTTGTTGTTGAGGGCGATATGATACGGTATAAGTTTTATATAATTTAGGACTAAACACTAACATCTCAGCTTTATCAATAAAAACATTACAAGAACCATTACCTAAATAAATCATATCAGTCCTTAAATCACTTACTCTTTTACCAACATTTATTTTTTTATCCTTTAAGTGTTTTTCATCTTTAGCACCCGTTATAAAATAGGTTTTCATTCCATCAATATAAGGATAGTATTCGGCAACATAATCAACTTGTCTTAAGGTATCATCTAAAAAATTACATTTAGAATATTTATCATTCATAGGATATAAGCCTTCGGTAAGATTACCACATAAAATAACATTGTTAAAACCTAAGGAATACGCTTTAGAATATATATCATTCAAAATTGATAATTGTTGGCTTTTTGAGCCAAATCTAGTATCAGAAATAGCCACAAATTTAAATTCATTATCAGTATTTGAAACAAACTTATAACTATTTTCATCCGTTAACTCTTGTTCCCCTTGATTAAAAATGTATATCCCATCATCCTTAACATGACTAACAATATTTATTCCTTCTTTTCTTAAAAGTCTAATTAAATTTAAAACTTCTAGAGTGCTTATTCCTAAACTTAAACTAACCTCTTCAAGATTTATCTCTTTCGTAGTTAGTTCTTTCAATAATTCTAAATTTTTGTTTTCCATAAATACCTCCCATAAAAAAGAGTGTCTTATAGAAAGACACTCTAAAAATTATTAATATTTAATACGGGAGTTACACATTTAAATCTTAATTTCATCATTCACACCACTCCCTATCTTAAATTTAGTATAGCACTTTTTTTAAAATAAAATCAATACTTAATTACACTTTTTTACAAGTTTTATTTTTCTTCTCGTTTTAAAGATATTTTCTTGAAAGTAATTCTATTTTTTGTTATTATATTTTTATAATAAGGTGGATTAAAATATGAAAAAATTAATGGTAATATTATTGTTAACTTTATGTTTTTTTAATATTGAAAATATAAAAGCTATAGAACAACAAGAATTAAAAGTAATGGTTATTGAAATTAATCCCACTATTAAAAGAATAGATAATCACCCTAAAGTTAGTGATTATTTTGGCCAAGATATTGAGGCAACTATAAATGAAATTAAAGAAGATTTAGAATATACATCCCATAATTATTTAAAAGTTAATATTGTGGATTATGAATATTTAGATGAATATCCTAAATACAATAAACAAATTGAATTAGTAAATGGTAGTAAAGCTTATCAATTAGATGAAGAAACATACTTAACTAAAGCTGGTTATGATGGTAGTCCCAGAGGAAACTGGTATACATTAATTAATAGTGATATTTATGATTTAATTGAAGCATATTCATTTGATTATGATTATATAATTAATAAATATGATTTAATTGAAAAAAGAAAAAATGGGGATTTTGATCAAGTATGGTTAGTAACTATTGATCCTCCTCAAACATATGAAACAATTATGGTAGGTCCTAATCCTTTTTGGATAAATGCTCCAGGTTATGTAGCTTTTTGTCCTAATTTTATGATAGCTAACATATCTATTTCGAGAAGAGATGCTAACCTTCATGCCTTAGGTCATGGAGTAGAAGGAACATTAACTTCTGTCTTTGGTTCTGATTTTGATACATATAATGCTTATGCTAATCGAGGTACTTATCGCAAGTATGTCCCATCATATTCTTCTTATGATAAAGATGTAATTAGTATTAATCCTAATAATTATAATAATTTAAACTATTGGGAAAAATTTATGCTAGGAACTTATAGTAATAAAGAAAATTATGCTTCAGTAGGAAATATTCATTTTCCTTTCAATGGCAAAAATGATTATGACTACTCTACAACTGATAAAGTATATACCAATTGGAAAGAATGGTTAAATTATCCAAATATAAAAGGCGATTTTCAATTAGATAATAATAATGCTTGGTTAGAAAATGCTGGAAATAATGAATTAGGTGTGGGAGAAAATAAAGATCCCGATAGATTATATACACGTTTTTGGTTTTATTTAATGCCTCATATTGAAGGATACACTAAAGATGGTTATCTTAATAATTGGTGGAAATATTTTACTAGTTTAGATTTTGTTGTTGAAATTGAGCCTTTTGAAAAAATAACTTACAATGTTAAAAAAGATGAAGAAGTTAAAATTAAATATGTTTTAAAATATAATTCTGGTTTAGAAGAAACAAAAGAAATAAATCCCCAATATTTAAATGTTAGTATAAATGGCGATAGCATAAAAGTTATAGACAATAAAATAGTTGCAACTAAGACGGGAGATAGTAAAGTAACAATTTATCATGATAATAAAAAAATAGAATTTAATGTTTTAGTAAATGATGAAGAAAATAAAGAAATGTTTGAAGATAAAAACGAAAATAAAACTGAAGATAAAGTAGAAGAAAAAGAAGAAGGAACAACTGAAGAAAATAAAAAATATTCTTGTGAAATTGTTGGTACTGATTATTATGATAAAGAAGGTAATCTTGTAACTCAAAAAGAATATGAAAAAGAATGTTCAAATAATGAAATAAATCCTAGTACTGGATATGCTGTACCAATTGGTTCATTATTAATATTAATGGGTATTGGGATAGGAATAATTTATACATTAAAAAAGAATAATTATCAAATATAGATAATTATTTTTTCTTTTTCGTAAGAGTTAACTCTTTTTCTTGCTCTATTAAAATTTTTTCCACATTTACCCATCCATCTTGCCAATCATATCCTGCTCTTAAAATATGTTTTTCTTTTAGTATTTCCTCAGAAATATCTTTATTATGATAGGAAGGAAATAATATTTTTACAGTTGATTTATTTTGTTCTAAATTAGGTAAATAATCATCTATTTGAACATCAGCTTGTAATAAGAATTTAGCATTGGTAAATACATAATTTTCCGGTTTTAAAAAAGGTAAATTTGCTAGTAAAAAATCATATTTATAAGAAAATAATTTACCTGATGCTTCTTTGGCAAAAGGATTAATACAAGATGAACAAATAAAGATATCATAAATTTTACTTAACTTTTCTATTACTTCTGGAGCATTAGGTATAATAGTTGCATTTTCATATAAATTTCGATTCTTGATAAATTCTGTAAATTCCATAAATCTTTCTTTAGGTATTGCTTCTTCTTCTAGATAATAACATTTAAAATCATCTATTTTATAATCAGTATGTAGAAATTCATTAATTAAAGGTAAAAATGCCGGAAAACAAATTACTTCATCTACATCTAATAATATTTTCTTTCTTTCCATATTATTCCCCATAGGTAGAATAGGAATCTCCAAAACATAAGTTGGAGGTTTGATTCTTCTATCCCTTGCCATAATGGCTTTTATATAAAAATAATAAGCCAAAAATAAAGAAAAATCAATGTTTATTAATTAAATATTCTACAAATACGAGAGTAAATTTATAAATAAACCTCTTATAATTTATTTAAGAGGTGACATTATGAAACTAAATGAAAAAGATAAAATAATTCTTAATTTTATAAGGATGACTAATAAATATTATTTAACTAAGGAAGAATTTTTAAATTTTATTTATTATCTTAATGAAAATGAAAATATATCTATTACTAATTATAGTTTTAGTGAGTTTTTAGATAACAACAATTTTATTGTAAAAGGAAATGAAAATTATAATAATTTGTATATTCCTAATATTTATAAATTTATAATGTTATTAAGTAGTAATCATATTAATGTAGATATGCAAAAAAGTATTAATAATTATATTAACTATTTAAAAGGATTAATTAAGTATGTTCTTTTTCCAATTAAGGGATATGCCAAAGATTTCTGGGATAATATATATGAAGAAACTATTCATTATATTATTGTAAAAGCTTATGTTTTAGAAAAATATCTTAAATATGAATGGCTTAGTCCCATAAATACAAAATATAAAGTATTATTTTCTAATCCGGATATTACGAGATTAAACGAAAGTAATAAGTTAGGTATTCCTAAATATATAATTGATAATTGGGTTGATAAAATAATTGTAGAAAATATTTTTAATACAAAAGAAGAAGCCCAAAAGATAAAACAAATTAAAAATGATAAAATAAAAACATCCTTAGTAAATTATACTTTTACTAAGAATGCAAGTAATTTAAATAAAATAATGAATGACTATTATTTATTAAAAGAAAAATATGATAAATTGGAAGAATTAATTTTTGAAGAACAAAGAAGTCTAAAATTAATTCCCCATAAACTTTAAATTATTCAAATTGAGAATTATAAATTTTGGCATAAAAGCCATTTTTTTCTAGTAAGCTTTCGTGAGTTCCAACTTCTACTATATCACCTTTATCCATAACTAAGATTAAATCAGCATTTTGGATTGTAGATAATCGGTGAGCAATTATAAATGATGTTCTTCCTTTCATTAATTTATCCATGGCATTTTGAATTAATATTTCGGTTCTAGTATCAACACTACTAGTAGCTTCATCCAAAATTAAGATTTTAGGATTAGCAAGTATCGCTCGAGCTATAGTTAATAATTGTTTTTGACCTTGACTAATATTAGATGTTTCTTCATTCATAACCATTTTATAACCATCAGGTAAGGTATTAATGAAATGATGAACATTAGCAGTTTTAGCAGCTTCAATAACTTCTTCATCAGTTGCATCTAACCTACCAAATTTTAAGTTCTCCATAACGGTACCATTAAACATCCAAGTATCTTGAAGAACCATTCCAAATATCGTTCTTAAATCACTGCGATCATAATCATTAATGTTAATATCATCAACTAATATTGCACCTGAGTTAACACTATAAAAACGCATTAACAATTTAACAATGGTAGTTTTTCCAGCTCCCGTTGGACCAACAATGGCAATCTTTTGCCCTGGAGTTACTAAAGCATTAAAGTCATTAATAACTATTTTATCTTTGTTATAACCAAAATGAACATGTTTAAATTCGACTTTTCCTTTAACTTTAGCTAAATCAACTTTCGTCGTAGTTGTTTCTATTTCTTCTTCCTCATCTAAGAATTTAAATATTCTTTCAGCAGCAGCAACTGATGCTTGCACAACATTAAATACTTGTGCCATTTGACCAATTGGATTGGTTAAGTTTCTCGTATAAGTAATAAATGATTGAATATTACCAACCGTAATTTTATTTTTTATACAAAATATTCCTCCAATAATGGCAATGACAACATAACCAATATTACCTAAAAAGACCATTAAAGGATGCATCAAACCAGAAATAAAATTACTTTTCCAAGCGGCCATACATAATTCTTCATTTTCTTTCGAAAAATTATCTAACATTTTATTTTCGACATTAAAAGCTTTAATTACATTATGACCGGAATACATTTCTTCTACACTACCATTAACTCGAGCTAAATATTTTTGATGATTTTCGAAATGTTTTTGACTTCTTTTAACAATAAATACCATTAAAGCTAAAGATATAGGTACAATACAAACAGCAATTAAAGTCATCGTAAAGTTGATGGTTAACATCATAATAATGATACCAATAACTGAGGTAACTGTTGTTACTAATTGCGGAACTGTTTGAATAATTCCTTGGTTCATCATATCAACATCATTGGTAATAGTTGATAAAATTTCTCCCGCTTGATTCTTATCAAAATAATTCATTGGTAATCTATTTAATTTATGAGCTATCTTTTTTCTTAAGATATAAGTATATTTTTGACCGACATTAGCCATTAAAACTTGTTGCACGTAACTAAATATCGCACTAGTTACATAAAGAATACCTAATAGAAATAGTATACTTGCTAAAGAACTATAATTTATTCCTACTCCACCTGAGAATTTAGAAATTACGCCATTAAATATTTCGGTGGTAGCATTCCCCATTATTCTTGGACCAATGATTGAAAATATGGTACTTCCTATTGCAAAAATAATTATTAATGCAATCATAATGCGAAATCTTTTTAAAGTTCTAACAATTCTTTTTAAAGTTCCCCCAAAGTCATCTATTTTTTCAACTTTCATTTCTCGTCTAGGCATTATTGCACCTCCTTAAGTTGGGAATTAGCAATTTCACGATAAATATTACAGTTATTTAATAAATCTTGATGTGTACCCATACCAACTATTTTACCTTCATCTAAAACTATAATCTTATCAGCATTCATAATTGTACTTATTCTTTGAGCTACAATAAGTTTGGTACTTCCTTTAGTATATTTATTTAATAATTTTCTTACCTTGCTATCTGTTTTATAATCTAAGGCAGAGAAAGAATCATCAAAGATAAATATTTCTGGCTTTTTAATAACTGCTCGAGCAATGGCCAGTCTTTGTCTTTGGCCACCTGAGACATTTGTACCACCTTGAGCAATAGGGCTATGTAAGCCTTCTTTCTTTTCTTTAACTATTTCAGTAGCACAACTTATCTTCAAAGCTAAATCGATATCTTCTTGGGTCGCATGTTTAACTCCTAAAGTTACATTAGATGCTATATCACCCGTGAAAAGCATTCCTTTTTGGGGAACATAACCAATTTTATCTCTTAATAATTTTAAATCAACATCTTTAATATTTACGCCATCAATTAATATTTCTCCTTCAGTCGCATCCGAAAATCTAGGAATTAAATTAATTAAAGTTGATTTTCCACTTCCGGTTGAACCAATAAAAGCTATGGTTGAACCAGCATCAGCTTTAAAACTGATATTGTGTAAAGTATCCTCTAAGGCATCAGCATATCTAAATGAAACATTTTTAAATTCAACGATTCCTTTAGCATTTTTGTTAAAATGTTTTAAATTTTCTTTATTTTTAATTACTGATTCTTTATCTAAAATTTCGCCAATTCTTTTTAAAGAAACAATAGCTCTTGGTAAAATAATTGTAAACATAGATAAAATTAAGAAAGACATTATAATATGCATTGAATAAGTAATTAACGCAATTAAATCGCCAACTTCTAAAGTACCAAGATCAATCTTCTTAGCGCCAAACCATAAAATTAATATACAAGCTACATTCATTATTAAGTTCATCAAAGGCATCATTACGGATGTAACTTTATTTAAAAATAAACTTAATTTAGTAATATCTTTATTTATTTTATTAAATTTATTTTCTTGATATTCTTCATTTGAAAAAGCCCTAATAACTGGAATACCAGTAATAAATTCTCGGGAAACTAAATTTAATTTATCGATATATTTTTGCACTATTTTAAACTTCGGTGTAACAAAAGAGAAAATAATGATAACTAGAGAAATAATAATTAAAACTATCATTATAATTATCCAGCTTAAACTACTACCACGTACTTTAATGATAGCACCTATACCCATGATAGGGGCAAAAATTAACATTCTTAAAGCCATCATTAAAAGGTTTTGCACTTGGGTAACATCATTTGTGGTTCTCGTAATTAAACTAGCCGTTTTTATTTCTTCCATTTCTTTATGAGAATAACTCATTACTTGTTTAGTGACTTCTTTTCTTAGGTCTCTCGCAAAAAAAGCCGCAACTTTAGTAGCTAAGAATGATGAAATTATGGTTACAATTGCAGCTATTAAAGCAATACCTAACATTTTTAAACCGGTATTAGTAATATATTTAATTTGTAAATTATTTGTATCTATGCCTAAAGAAGCATATTCATTTTTAACATAATTGACACTTAAACTTTCCCTAATTGTTTTTTCAATTGGCATATTATTTAAAAGTTTTTCTTTTTGGTCATAACTTAATAAATCTAAACTATTAAATAATTTTTCTTGAGAACTAAAACCTAAAGTTTTAATATCAACCATATTATTTTCAATACTATAAACAATAGCTTCAATTGGTTCTAAAATATTAGCTATTCTTTCTTTAGTATCTTCATCAACATTATTTAATTTATAATGTTCTTTAGCTAAATCTTTTTTATTTTCTAATGTATAACTATCATTTATTAATTCTAAATCTTCTTTATTAGTTATAAAAAGTAATAATTTATTATATTCTTCAACCCTAACATAATCTAAAGTAGCATTCTTTATACCCCCATCAACAATACCAACATTAACTATATCTGATGTATAACTAGGTAAAGATAATTCACAAAAAGCTTGAGTTGCTACCAAAGATATAACAATAATTATTAAAAATAAATATTTTTTTAATATTTTACCTATTTTTTTCATGTGTCCTCCTTATTTATGCGCTTTACATTATATGCCATTTATTATATTTTAGCAACTAAAAACTAGTTTTTTAACTAGTTTCTTCAGTCTTTTTTCCTAATTTTACTTCAACTTCTTTTTCTTCACCATCACGATATAATTTTATTTTAACTGTATCACCAATATTATATTTATATAAATTATATCTTAGATATGCACGACTAGAAATTTCCGTATCATTTATTTTGAAAATTATATCTCCTTTTTTAATGCCAGCTTTTTCAGCCGCACTATTTTCTTCAACACTAGTTATAGCTACACCAGTTGTAATTTTAGCTTTTTCAATGTTATCTGCAAATTCATAATATAGGCGAAGAGCATCCATACTGGTAGGATTAATTATTTCGCTTACATTAGCCATACTAATACCAATATAAGGATTTGCCTTAGGATTACCACTGATAATACCTTCAGCAGTTTCGACAGCATCTTCAATTGGAATAGCAAAGCCCATACCTTCAACACCACTACTAACTAGTTTTAGAGAATTGATCCCAATTACTTCCCCATTAGAATTACATAATGGTCCACCACTATTACCACTATTAATAGAAGTATCAGTTTGTAATACATTTACAACATTATCACTTACTTCAACTAAACGATTTTTACCAGAAATAATACCTCTCGTTACAGTCCATGAATAATTAGCATCAAGAGGAGCACCAACAGCAAATGATGTATCACCTACTCTTAAATCTTCACTTTTACCAATTTCTACAACTGGATATTCATTCTTACTTTCAAAACTTAAAACAGCAATATCGGCATATTCATTAACCCCAACTATTTTAGTTTCAATAATTTCATCATTTGTTAAAGTTACTTTAACTTTATTACCACCTTCGATTACATGATAATTAGTTAACAAATAATAAATATTATCTTTCTTTTCATAAATAAAACCTGTACCTGATGCTGATAAAGTATCATTTTTATAAGTATTAACTACTACTACAGCATCATAAACTTTTTCAACAGCATCAGCAATACCTGTATCAGTTACAGTTACATCCTTTTCTAATTTAGTTACATTTTGAGTAACTACAGCTGGATTTAAATACATTATGCCATACATACATCCAGCTCCAGCAAAAAATACTATTAAAGCTATTACTACATACCAAATTTTTTGATTTTTCATTTTAATTCATCCTCACAATCTCTTTAAAATTTTCGGGAAATCCCATTTCTTTTAATACAGCTTCAATTTTTATAGTTGATAATTTACCCGCTAATATATCTAATTCATATGCTATTTCTCTAATTAATAAATTAAAATTATCTGCATTTAATATAAATTTTAACATAATAATTAAAGCAAATAAATCATTAGTCCCACATACATATTCATCATATATTTTAGGGATACTTAGGGCCTGATGATATTTTGTTTCTTCAATATGTTTTTGCGTTCTATTGTTGTAACAAATATCTTCATGGGCACATAAATTACGATAATTTGCTAAAAGTGGTAAGTACTCAACCATACTACAGATATCCATTCCAAAGGCTTCGGCAATTTCTTTTTGATCTTGATGTTGTAATACCGTATATAACTCACCAACTATTCCAAAAGACAAGACTTTAACAACAACCCATAAAGGAATATAGCCATAAAAATCAATGAAGTGAGCAGTTGCGGAATGTTGTTTACCATTAACATTAATTTGTCTTTTCATCTTTCTAAGTAAATCATTTACTTGTCTTCTCTTTTGGGGATTATTTACAAAGTTGTTAGGATTTAAATAATTATTTTCTTTAAATCCATGATTTTTACTCATTACATAGGCTAAAATACTTTTTAAATTGTTTTCCACAATTAAAATATTTTTAAAAATGATATTTCTTAGTTGCCGATCGAAACTAAATAAAGCGTATATTTCTTTAAAATTAGTTCCTTCTTTAAAACTTCTATCAATTTGTGATTTTAAAAATAAATGGCGGTATCCACTTAAGAAAAAATAATTTTCTCTTAACAAAATAGTTTTAGCTGCTTCAATGTCATCAATAACTAATCCTTTTTGTAAAAGGATTTCGATTTGCTCATCTAATGTTTTAAATGTTTTTGCTTTCACTAGAACCACCTTATTTTTACATTATATCACAAACCACAAAAATAATATACCTATAATTCGTGACTTTTTTGTTACTTTTATGTGAAAATTTTATGAAAAGGTTAATTATTTGTATTTTTGCCATTTTGGTGTTTACACCAAAATGGTTATTAATATTACAATTGCTTTTGTTTATACAATTTTTATCTTTTGACATTTTCTTTTTGATTATGTTATATTCATTAAAAGACATCACATGAGTGGTAATAGACTTATTGTCTGAGCCGACTCGTGATGTCTTTTCTATTAATTTTTTTAAGAATAATATTTTACAATAGCATCAGCAATAGAAACTGCTACTTTTTCTTGATACTCATCACTTTGAAGTAAATTTCTTTCACTGGCATTTGACAAAAATCCACACTCTATAAGTACTCCTTTTATCTTTAATTTGTTATACATATAAGTTGATGTTGGAATTTTTTTAATTTCTCTATTTCCATTTAATTCTTGATTTAAATGGTTTTGAACTACTTGAGCTAAATTTTTATTATCATTATTATAGAAAACTTGAGCACCTTTATAAGCACTATTAGATAAATAATTTAAATGAATAGAAATATACATATCGCCTTTACTTTCATTTATTAATTTGATGCGATTATCAAAATCACTTTTCTTACGATGATTAGTATTAGGTGTTGATAAATCATAATCTCCATCTCTAGTCATAATAACACTAGCTCCATATTTACTTAAAGCTTTTTCCAAATATAAACTTATGTTTAAATTTATATCTTTTTCATAAATTTTTCCATACGTAGTCCCTGGGTCTTCAGAACCGTGTCCGGCATCTAAAATTATCACTTTTCCTAGCAAAGGCAAGTCAGCATAAACATTAGATGAACAAATAATAAATGCTAAAAA
Organism: uncultured Bacilli bacterium; assembly: GCA_947588765.1. Classification (GTDB taxonomy): domain Bacteria; phylum Bacillota_I; class Bacilli_A; order RF39; family UBA660; genus Onthocola_B. The sequence goes on along the minus strand of CANPZG010000021.1, from coordinate 5,816 downwards.
AATAAATAACATAAATATTTTTATATAATAATATTTCATATTACATTATATTTATGTTATTTGATTTTATTTTATAGTTAATTATTTTTTGTTGTTTTCATCTGTTTCTTTACTTTTAATGTAAGCTAATATTTTATTTTGATTAGCTTCAAGTTTTTCTAATCGGTCATATAATTGTTCTAATATTAATTCACTTTTTAAATCAGTTCGATAATCATTTTTATTACGAATAGTATCTTTTTTAGATTGTCTATTTTGACTCATCATAATAATTGGTGCTTGTAAAGCTGCTAGACAAGAAAGTAATAAATTTAATAAGATAAATGGATAAGGATCTACTGCTTTAGGTAATAAATATAAATTTAAAACAATCCAAAAGATTAAGAACAAGCAAAACAAGATAATAAAAGTCCAACTACCTGCTACTTCTGATAATTTATCAGCTACTTTATCTCCAAAAGTCATTTTGGCATCATTTTCTTTATCTACATCCAAAGTAATAGGACTATTAATTAATAAATCAATTATTTCTTCTTCATCTTTTTCATCTAAGTTTTGATTTAATAACATTTTTACAATTTCTTTTTTTCTTTTTTCCATACTATACCTTCTATCTATCTTAGTATAGCACATTTTAAAATCTTAAACTACTTGTTTTAAAAATAAATATGTCAAAAATGCATATTTATTTTAATTTTTGAATAATAATAGTTACAACTGGATTAGCAAATAAAGAATCAGTTGTTAAACGATTAGTTCCGGGGCTATATAAATGAATGGTATCTTGAGCAGTGTTAATAAGTTCAAACTCATCATTTTCTAAAACAGTTGTAATAATGCCATGAGCATTAATTCTAACAACGGGTTCTTGAACATCCCAAGTTGCGCCACCAACATAAACTGTTGTTTCACCTACTTTTTTTAATCCTATAGCAATTACTTCATTTTGACCAGGATAGACAGCGGAATTGGACATATAAGCTTCAACCATAATATCAATACGATAAGCTCCTGCTTGTTTAAAAATAATTGTATTATCATCACTTAAAGTAAAAGTTTGATTCATATCATATATCTTAGTATCAATAGGAATTCTTCCGTTAGTTTCTACCATAATACCCGTTGGATCTAATTCATCATTAGCGGTCATAAAAAAAGCTGTAGGTACTTCTAAAGGTCCGGGTATTCCTTGTGGTCCTTGAGGGCCTGGATATCCCATATCACCGGGTAAGCCTTGTAAACCTTGAGGTCCCATTGGACCGGGGTCACCTTTTGGTCCTCTTTCTCCAGGAGGACCCGGTTCACCCATTGGACCTTGTTCGCCAGTATCTCCTTTAGGCCCTTGGGGACCTTGCAAACCCTGCAAACCTTGTTCACCTCTGGGACCTTGAATGCCTGGTTCTCCTTGCAAGCCAGTTTCACCTTGGATACCTTGTTCCCCGCGTGGTCCTTGTAGGCCTTGTTCGCCTTGAGGCCCCATTGGACCAACAGGTCCTTGATCACCTTGAGGCCCTTGCAAACCACGTTCACCTTTTTCACCAGGCGGACCTTGAATTTGACCGACATTTTCCCATGCTGAATTGTTTTCACTCCAAACATATAAATTTGGTCCTACTAAATAAGATTGACCTACAAAACCCTCTGGATGTTCCCTATTTAATTCATCAATTGAAGCATAAGAACCTAATATGGTAACACTTGTTCCCGGTGTTCCAGTTTCTCCCTTAGGGCCAGCTTCACCCTGAGGCCCTTGGGGACCAATTAATCCTTGCTCTCCTTGAATTCCTTGCAAACCTTGAATTCCTTGTGGTCCAGTTATACCAATTTCCCCTTGGGGTCCCATAGGGCCTTGTTCTCCGGGAATCCCCTGAAGACCCATTTCGCCTTGAGGTCCGGTTGGTCCTTGAAATCTTCCCACATCTATCCAGCTATTACTACCACTATTCCAAACATAAAGATTGGTAGCAACAACATAAGCATCCCCCGAATTACCAGTAGGATGATTACTTTCTAACTCTAAAAAATTATCATAGACACCTAAAACTTCTAAACCTTTTCCCGCTGGTCCTGTTGGACCCATGCAATAATAACAAACATTACTTACATTTTCATTAGCACAAGCTACTTTTTTTAAGGCTTTATTATAATTATTCATATATTGCCTCCTATATTGTAATATATGAATAATGTTATATATTTGTTTATTTGAATATTTTTATTAATTATTCATCATACATTTTACCTTTAGTCTCAAGACCTAATAACCTTCCATATTCAAAAATATAGGATAAACTAAATAAGAATAATATTTCAACCAAATCATAAGTTTCAAATTCGATATTTAGATTAGACCCTAATAATAGTTCAAATACTCCTCCACCTATATTAGTCATTATAATGATTATAATCATTTTCCAAGCTATTTTCTTTATTAAACTTACATTTTCTAAAGTAAAAGGTGTTTCTCCTTTATTAATATTATCAAATAAAGTTTCTAAATGTTTAAAAATAATAGAGGTTAAAATAATTGTTACTAATAGAACTGCAAAACCTGTTTCAACATAGCCAATTATTTGAGCTTTACTATTATTTTCAAATATAGATACTACTTTAGTATTTAAAAATTCTTTATCGGCATCCATTAAAACAAAAGAACCAACTTTTAAAACTATTTTATCATTTTTTTCAGTAAGACTAATATTATGATTTGGTAAATTTAAAGTTATGTTATTATCCTTGATAACAACTTTACTAATTAAATAAGGAGATGCAATTAATATTAAACTAAGAAAAGGAATTGCTATGTAACAAATAATTCTTCCTATTTTAGATATTATCGAAATGATTTTACTTAAAACTTTCATTTTCTTTTGTTCTTCTTTTTTTAAACTAACGGCTTTAGTTTTAACTTCATCACCAAGGGAATCGATATCAACAATATTATCATTTACTAAATCGCTTATTTTACAATGAAAAATTTTGCATAATTCTAATAAATTATTCATTGAGGGATAAGCATCACCATTTTCCCATTTACTTACTGATTGTCTTGATACATTTACTTTTTCTGCGAGAGCTTCTTGGGATAGCTTTTTCAAAACTCTTATTTTCTTTAGATTATCTCCAAATTTCATTAGAGTACCTCCTTTTTTATAATCAATTATATATGTAAAAATTATCATTAACTATCAACTTTTAGTTGCATTTAAATAAAATCATAATTTTTGATTCTACATTACTAAAAAAAGCAAAATAAAAACTCCATTCTTCCTACATAAACCTTTCACGTACCAAACGTGAAGCTTCGGATTAAACAGAGTCCCTATATGACAATAGTACCATTTTTTATGATAATTGGCAATAATAATAAGTGTAAAAAAAATATTTTATTTATAATAGTGTAAAAATTAGAATTAAAAATTTTGATTAATTTTTTAATTATTAAATGTTTTGTTTGGTTAAGAATTTGAACCACAAGTATTAACTAAGAAAAATTACAATGGTAATAAAAGTAAATAAAAGATTATTCTTGTAAAAAATCTATAATATTAATTATATCTATTCCTTCGATTTGTTTATTTTTTACATTGTCCATTGTAAGTATAACTTTTTTATAATTATCATTTAATGCTAAAAGTGATTTTTTTTCTCTTTCTTCCACTCTTTCATCTAATATAGTTCGTGTTACTTGATAATATATTGTTTCATTAGCATTAATAGCAATAAAATCAATTTCTATATCATTATATTTCCCAACATAGACTTCATAACCGCGACGTAAAAGTTCAATGTAAATTAAATTTTCATAACTACTGCCACTATCATATGAGGAAATACCATTAATAGCATTTTTTAATCCATTATCAACAAAATAATATTTTCCTTGTGTTTTTAATAATTGTTTTCCTTTTAATTCATATCTAGGTACTCTATAAATAATATAGGCATTTTCTAACATTTTTAAATATGAATCAACAGTTTCGTTGGTAATTGAACTACCATTTTTATTCATAAATTTGGCAATAGAATGAGGAGTTGTAAAATTACCAATAGTTGAAGACATATATTTTATTAAATTATCTAAAAATACGGTATCTTTTATTTTATTACGATTTATAACATCCTTTTTCAAAACCACATCTTTTAAATCATTTAAATAACTAATTATTAATTCTTCATTATCTTTCATATTAATTATCATTGGCATTCCACCATATTTTAAATATTTATCAAATTTATCATCATCTTTTTTGAAAGGATATATTTTTATAAATTCTTTAAAAGAAAAAGGGTATATTTTTATGGTCAAAACTCTACCTGCAAGTAAGGTAGTTAATTCACTAGATAAAAGATAAGCATTAGAACCAGTTATATAAATATCACTGTTAAAATCCACTAAAAGAGAATTAACAGCTTTTTCCCACTTTTCAATATTTTGCACTTCGTCAAGTAGAATATAAATTTTTTTCTTATTAGTTACCCGTTCTTTTATATAATTATATAAATCTTTGTAATCTTTAATATCATAAAATTCAGCACTTTCAAAATTCATATAAATAATATTTGAATTTTGAATTTTTTGATTTTGTAAATAATCTTTATACTGTAATAATAAGGTGCTTTTACCTGAACGTCTTACACCTGTAATAACTTTAATAAGTTTTAAATCCTTGCTTTCAATTAATTTGTTTAAATAATTATCCCTTATTAGCATGAATTACTCACCTCATATATAATATAAATCATTACTATATTTTTGTCAAGTTTTACGTTTATAACCGTAAAATTTTATATTTTATTCATCTTTACGGTTATAAACGTAAAACTTAAAGATGACTTTTTGAAATAAAAAAACAACTTCTCAATGGAGCGTATAGAGAAGAAGTCGAATAACTTTTCTTATACTTAATAATAGGTAGTAATAACTACTAACTAATATAATTATACTACTTATTTTACATTTTGAAAGAAGAAAATGTAAAATTTTTACATACGCATAACAAAAATTTTCATAATATGATATAATGTTTATAAGGAGGGAAATATGGAACTAAATTCAAATTTTAATAAAAAAATTGAACCATTAGTAAATTCTTCAGATGCACTTGCAGAATGGTTTGAAAAAAATCAAGAAATGATGGCATATTTTGAAATGACTCATCCTGGTTGCTTACATTTTGAAAACACAGCTGCAAACTATGATGTTAAAGTTTTAGGGAGAATGGCTAATGGTAGTTTAATATGGCTAGAAACAAATCTTCCATATTCTGATGAAGAAAAAGTTAAAAATGCTTCTATGACTATTGCATCGATTTATGATATGGAAAAAGAACATTTATCCGATATTGCAAGAGATAAATATTATATTAAAGTTGAAGGTTTAGAAAAAGAAGATTCTGTTGGAATGCATAGATAAAAATGTTGTTATGCAATTCAGAAAAACATAATTTGCTTGGCTTTATGCCTTGCTTAATTATGTTTCAAAAAGGGTTTCAAAAGGGAAAATTCCTTTGCACGCCATTATTGGCTTTGCCAATAACGTAGTGTGTTACCATTTCGGAAAAATGGTTTTATTAAAGCCGAGCATTTGAAATTTGCTCGGCTTTTTATATGTCTATATCTTTATCATTATCATAATCATAATTGTTGGAATAAAGATAGTCATTTATTTCATTTTCTTTGGAAGTATGATCGGCAATATCGTGTAAATCTTCATTATCATATATTTCTTGTTTATGGTATTCTTTTATTTCAGTAATAACTTCATCTTTATCTTTTTCAGTACCTATTTTAAGTAATCTATGAAAGAATTTTTT
>CANPZG010000020.1 GCA_947588765.1 uncultured Bacilli bacterium | reverse complement strand
AGAAGGAATAAAGCATATTATAAAATGGTCGAGTATAGAGAATATCCTATTCTCTATACTAATAATATTATTAGTATAGAGAATATCCTATTCTCTATACTAATAATATTATTAGTATCTGATTCTTATAAAAAAATAAATTTTAAATTTAAATATCCAATTTTATTTGCTTTCGTTTCTTATTGTATTTTTTCAGCATTATTTACTCCTACATTATATGCTACTGCTAATTTAGGAGAAGGTAGATTAACAAATATTATTTATTACAATTATTTTTGGTTTATGATAATTAATATTTATTATATGGTGGGATGGATTAGAAATAAACTATTAAATAAAAAAATGCTAAATGAGAAAAATTTAATTAAAGATAAAAATATCATAATTTTATTTACATCCGCAATTTGTATGTTTGCGATATTATTTACTTTTAAATCAACATCTTTTTATGTTACGACTAAATCAATTGTAAATGATGAGGCTAAAATTTATGACAATGAATGTAAACAAAGAATTAAAATATTAGAAAATAAAAATATAAAAAATGTTGAATTTGCGCCTTTTTCTGTCTATCCAAAAGCGTTATTTTTTTCAGATATAACCACTAATCCAAGCGATTTTAGAAATACATCTTTAAAACAAGTTTATAAAAAAGATAATGTTATTTTAGTTGTTAAGTAATGTTTAATAAGATGATATAATTAAAAAATGTTTATTTTTATAAATTGGTATGTTATAATTCTAATAGGTTTTATAAGAGGAGTTTTTGTAAATGAAAAAAATAAGTAATCCAAATATGAATAAATATATTATTTCATTTTTAATATATACTATTACTTTATTTGGAGTACTAGGTTTTATTTTTGAAAAAGTAAAAGTAGATAGTTGGACTAATTATTATACAATTTTTGCATCAGGAGCAGCTATTTTTTTATTGATTGTTTGTAATTTATCTGAATTTAAATGGAAAAATATTCGTAAAGTTCCTTTAATTTTATCATTAATATCTATTTTATGGATTATAATTAGTTCTTTTTTTGGAATAAGGTTTGGTATAGAAGCACTTAAGGGAATAGTTAATTATAGTTGTTTATTAGTTTTAGCTTTTGTTATTATGAATATTTCTTTATCTAAAGAAGATATAGAATTTATTTTTAAGAGTATTTTTATCTCTTTCTTTATTTGCATGATGGTTGGAATTTTTCAGTATTTTTCAGGAATAAACCTTATTCAATATAGTAATTTTCTTTATCCCGGTATTTTAGGTAGAATTAATTCAACATTCTTTATTGCTACTATTTTAGACAAATATATTGTATTAATTGAAATATTATTAATTTATTATTTAATTAAGCAACCAAAAATGCAATTACAATTATTATTAGTATTATCTGGAATCGGAGTAGGTTTAACTTTTTCTCGAGGAGGACAATTAGCTTTTGTATTTTTTATAATGATTTTTCTGTTTCTTACAATATGGAAAAAACAATATTCTAATATAATAGCTATTTTCATAACTCTTATAATTATGTATTTAATACCTGGAGTATCATTATCTTTTCAATCAGGATTGAATTTTATCTATAATAAAATCGATGTTCCCTCAAATTTGAGAATTGATATTACATTTATAAATGAATTGTATAAAAAAGTAAGTAATAATGATAATAATAGTAGTAATGATAATGAAAATATCGATAACGATAATAGTGGAAATCAAAGCACTGGGGAAGAAGCAAATAAAGATAAAAACACAGATGAAAAAGATGATATTGTAAAAGAAGAAACTAATGATAAATCATATAATGAAGATGTATTTGGTGATGATTTGTCTGTATTATCTAGAGAAAAATATAAAGCAGTTGGTTTACAAATAATAAAAGATTACCCTATTTTTGGAATCGGTGTTGGTAATTATTCATATTTATATAATAATCAAAATTTTGATAAATTTATTTCTGACCAAAGTGTTTTAGAAGATTTAGATGAAATAAGATATCCACATAATGGCTTTATTCAAGTTGCTGCTGAAATGGGGTATATTGGTTTAACATTTTTCTGTTTAACTTTACTATCATATATATACTATGTTGATTATAAAAAAGATAAATTAAAATTATTTACAGAGTTTTTACTATTTGTTGCTTTAGTGTTGGCAAGCTATACTGAAACAGTATTTAATTGTAAACAATATATATTCTTATTTGTAATATTTATTAGTTTTTTAAGTTGTAAAAGTACAAAAATTATTGAAAATAAAAAAAATTAATTTTTAGTTTTCTAGACAATAATTTAATTGTTTAGTATAATTAATGTGTGTCCTCGTAGCTCAGTTGGATAGAGTGATTGCCTCCGACGCAATAGGTCACAGGTTCGAATCCTGCCGGGGACACCATTATGTTAAATTGAAAATTATAAATATATAAGCTAATTTTACAAATTAAATATTTATAATTTAAAAGGATGCCAAATTATTTATTATTTACTATGAAAAATTTTTAATATATTTATGATGTGATAAAATATAAAGAAGGTGAAAAATATGAAAAACATAAATAAAAAGAAATTAGGAATGATTTTATTGTGGATAAGTATAATCCTTCTTTTTAGTATGATGGTATTATTAGTTATAAGTTTGTTTAGTACTAAGCTTATAACTAAAACTTTAAGATATTGTGTAATTGTGGGAATGATATTAGCAATTATTATTTTAGCTGAGGCAATAATGTTATTAGCCAAAAATAAACATATCGTAAATTTTAAAAGATGGATTAGAATATTAGTATCAATATTAAGTGGAATTTATGCTACAGGCTGTTGTGGTTTTTTATTTTTGCTATATGGTCCTAACCATGGCTTTCGTGATTGGTTAATAACAACAGCAATGATGACGATGAATCATCAATATTATTGCAAATGGTTTTATAATGATGAAATAATAGCATATGTATTAAGAAATAATTTTGTAGGGGAGTTTAGCGAAGACACTGATACTTCTTTAGTAGATTTTAATTTTGAGGATAAAAATGCTAATGAGTATGTTAAAGAAATATTAAATCATGATAAAGATGATATTTATAAAATTGTGCAATTTAAAGTTAATGGTTGCGATGCTTATATGGCTGCTATATATGATCCAAGTAAAATTCATTTAGCAGTAACTCCATGGTTAGGTAGAAGTGGAGCTTATGCTTATGATATGGCAGAAGATAGTCATGCCGTAATAGCCATTAATGGTGGGGGTTTTATAGATCCAGGTTATAATACTAAAGGAGAAAATCCTCTTGGCGTAACAATTCAAAATGGAAAAATTATAACTGATGGTACAAGTGGTTCTTCAGGAGGTGTTATTGGTTTCGACAAAAATAATATTTTAATTTTATCAAAAAATACAGGGGCTAAAGCGGCAATTGATATGGGATATAGAGATGCTGTATCAATGATGCCATTTTTAATAGTTAATGGTAAACCAGCATTTATAAAAGGAAATGGTGGTTGGGGGTATGCAGCTAGAACAGCAATTGGTCAAAGAGCAGATGGGATAGTATTATTTTTAGTTATTGATAGTAATGAATTTAGATCTAAAGGGGCTTCTATGCTAGATTTAACTGAAATTATGCAACGTTATGGTGCTATAAATGCGGCAAATCTTGATGGTGGAACATCTTCTGTAATGGTTTTACCGAAGAATGAAGCAAGTAAATATACTACAATGTGTGAAGACGAAAATCTTAATTATTGTTGGATTAATGATCCTATTGATTCAGCAATGCGTCATCGTTCAAGAGGAATACCAACTGCCTGGGTTGTAACAGAGTAAAAAATAAATTACTATAACATATACATATAATGTATAACTTTGATAAATTTTAAAATATTTTTTTCTTGTGATATAAGATTTTTTATAGCATAGTCAAGAAATTTAAATAGCAAACTATTTTTTCTTTAATAATAGTAAATGAAAGATTTTCTTTTTTATATTTTATATATTGATGAATAGGATAGGAAAATAGTTATTTTGCAAAATGTAAAATAATTAGATAATTATTCAAAATAAAAATAGAAAATAAATATTATTAATATTGATTGATAAAAACGATTTAAATTTACAATTGGACAAACACAGTTCCTATTATTAAATAATTACATATTTTATTAATAGGAAGTGAAGATATGAACTATTTAACTTATCCTTTAAAAATAATGAAAATAACCCAAGGGTATAATGATAATTATTCTCATAGAGCTCATAATACGGGAAATCCTAAAGATTATCCAATTGATGATAATGGTGGTTCAAGTAAAAAAGATGCTTATTTTTATTGCCCTTGTGATGAAATGATAGTTAAAAAAGTATATGGAATAGGTACTACCGCGGGGAATACTTTATGGTTGGAATCAACGACACCTGTAGTAACACCTACATTTACTGATTATGTTGGTATAATTATTGTTCATCCTAATGATGAAAGTTTTAAAGATATTTATGTTGGGAAAAAATATAAAAGGGGAGAAAGAATTATTCTAGAAGGTGATGATGGCAAGGCAACAGGACCTCATTTTCATATATCTGTCGGAAGAGGAAAATTTAAAGGAACGGGATGGGAACAAAATTCTAATGGTATATGGATTATAAAAACAACGGAAGGTGCTGTTAAACCCCAAGAAGCTTTTTTTATTGATAAATCCTTTACAACTGTTAAAGATACTAAAGGAATAGATTTTACTTATTTAAATAATGATGAAGAGAACGATCAAAATGAAATGTATGTTACGAAAAGTTTAAATGTTAGATATGGTCCTGGAACAAATTATTATAATGTTAATTCTTTACCCACGGGAACAAAAGTTAAAGTTTTAGAAACTAAAGATACCTGGAGTAGAATTAGTGATAATGAATGGGTATCACATAATTTTCTAACAACTAAAGTGCCAAGTAAAATCTATAATACGAAAAAAACTATTGCGACAAGTTTAAATGTTAGAAAAACACCTAATGGTAAAAAATTAACCGAAAAAGCGCCGCTACCCAAAAATACTACTGTAGCTGTAATAACTGCAAGTGGCAATTGGACTAAAATAAATGAAAATCGTTGGGTGTATAGTAGTTATTTAGAATAAATTAAAAACAGCAAAATTGCAAATTAAATCTTAAAATTTGCATAAAAATTGCAAAAATGACAATCTAATTTGCAAAAATGCTTGTTTTTTTATAAAAATTGCATATAATATTGATTAGGGGATGAGTTTTTATGCTTATAGAATTTAGTGTTACCAATTTTTTATCTTTTAAAGATAAAAATACTTTTACTATGTTAGCATCAGCAGATACGTCTTTACCTAATAATTTAATAAGTAAAGGAAATGAAAAGCTATTAAAAGTAACTGCTATATATGGTGCAAATGCTTCAGGTAAATCTAATTTATTTAAAATATTAGCTATTGTAAGTAATATGATTAGTCAATCTAATTATTTATCACCAGATACATTTTTACCAATAATACCTTTTAAATTAGATAAAGATACTATAAATAAACCTAGTGAATTTGAAATAAAGTTTTTAGTTGATGATATTAGATATATTTATGGTTTTAAAGCTGATAAAAAAAATATATATGAAGAATATTTAATTTATTTTCCGAATGGTAGACCAGTAAAAATATTTACTAGAGAAAATATAAATACTTATTCTTTTGCATCATCTGATGAAAAAATTCTAAAAGATATTAAAGAAAAGAATACGGCTAATAAATTTTTTATAGCTACAGCTACTAACTGGAATTATGAAAAGACTAAACCAGCTTATGAATTTTTAACTTCTAAATTGGGAGTTGTTTCTTCATATGAAAATGTAAGTAATTTTGCTTTTAAAAGTTATAATGATGATAAAGATAAATCATTAGAAAAATTTGCTTTAAATTTTTTAGAAAAATCTGATTTTAATATCAAAGGATATAAAATTATTGAAGAAAAAATAACGGAAGATAAATTAAGAACAATACCCGATATTGTAAAACCATTTATTTCCCTTGATGCATCAGTTTATCATGTTAGTACAAACCATACAATCAATGGTGATAATTTTGAACTTGATATTAATGAAGAATCATTAGGGACACAAGCTATATTTTGTTTAATTCCAGTTCTAAAAGATGTATTAGATAATGGAAAAGTTTTAGTAATAGATGAATTTGATAAAAGTTTGCATCCATTTATTGTAAAATATATAGTGGAAATATTTAATGATGAAAAAATAAATAAAAATGGTGCACAATTAATTTTTAATACACATGATACCAATTTATTAGATTTAGATTTGCTACGTAGAGATCAAATTTGGTTTACGGAAAAAAACTTAGAAGATGGTTCAAGTACAATTTATCCTTTAGATGATTTTTCAGTAAGAAAAACAGAAAATATTGAAAAAGGATATTTGTTAGGAAGATATGGAGCCATACCATTTATAGAAAGTAATTTTGATTTATAAAATATATATGTATCAAGATAGAAGTAGAAATAATCATAATCGTAAATCCAAAAGAGTAATTCTAATAGCATATGAAGGTGACAATAAAACTGAAAAAAATTATTTTAATAATTTTTCAGGAAGAGATAAAAATTTTATTATTAAAGTTGTTCCGGGAAATGAAACAGATCCTGTTAGTTTGGTAAGACAAACAATTCATAAAGTTAATGATTTAGATTTAGATCTGTTAGAAGATGATATAGCTTATTGTGTATTTGATGCGGATATAAAATTAGATAAAAATAAACAAATATTAGAAGCTATTAATTTAGCTAAAGAAAATAATATTATTCCCATCGTATCTACACCATGTGTTGAATTATGGTTTTTATTACATTACGAATATTCAACAGCAATTGTAAATAATAATGAAGTTATTGAACGATTAAAAAAATATTATCCTAAATATGAAAAAAATTGTAATATTTATCCAAGTATAAATGATAAATTAAATAAGGCTATATCTAATGCTAAAAAATTAGAAAAATATCAATTAGAAAATGAAAGACAACTACAAACGGTTGAAACTAATCCTTATACTGAAATGTATAAAATAGTAGAAGAACTTATTAAGAAAACGTGAATAAAAAAACTCTAATCAAAACAAAATAAAAAAGAAAGGAGTTTTTATTTTGGCAAGATTTAAAGTAGAAATAACAGGAATTAATACTAATGAATTAAAAGTATTAACTAATGAAGAAATGATTGAATTATTTAAAAGATATAAAAATGGTGATAATACAGCGAAAGAAGAATTAGTTAATGGTAATTTAAAATTAGTTTTAAGTATTTTAAAATATTTTAATCATGCTAATATTAATTTAGATGATTTATTTCAAGTGGGAGTTATTGGTTTAATTAAAGCGATTGATAATTTTGATTTAAGTTATAATTTAAAGTTGAGTACTTATGCTGTTCCTCTTATAATTGGTGAGGTTAAAAGATATATTCGAGATAATTCGGTTATAAGAGTAAGTCGAGGAATAAAGGAACTAGCCTATAGTATTTTAAAATTCAAGGAAGATTATATGAATAAATATGGTAAGGAACCCGAAAATAGTTTAATTGCCGAAGCCTTACAAATTGAAGAATATCAAATTTCTTTTGCTTTAGATGCTTTAAAAGCTCCAACTAGTATTTTTGAACCAATCTATAATGATGGAGGAGATACTATTTACTTATTTGACCAAATTGCTGATACAAAAGAACAAAAACAAGACTATGATATGCAAATATCTTTACGTAAAGCATTACAAAAAATAAAACCCCGAGAAAAAAATATTTTAATAAGACGTTTTATTGTGGGAAGAACTCAAATGGAAATAGCCAAAGATATGGGTATAAGCCAAGCTCAAGTATCGAGAATTGAAAAAAATGCGATTAATAATGTCCGTAAATTAATAAAATAATAATAGGTGGTAAGTTTGTTATTAAGTGATTTACAAAATAAAGATATTATTAGTTTATTCACAGGCAATAATTTAGGGAGAATTGTTGATGTGGAAATAGATGAAAAAGGGAATATCGTTTCCATGGTTTGTGAGCCTAAAAAGTTCTTTTTAAGATTTTTTAAAAGTAAAGAAACAACTTTTAAATTTACGGATATTGAAAAAATAGGAACGGATGTCATATTGCTAAAAATCTAAAATTTTGATAGAATAAGAGTATGAAAAGAAGAAGTTTAATTATAGCTCTATTAATTGTATTTATCGATCAAATATCAAAATTAACTATTGATAATTCTTTTTTGTTGGGTGAAACTTTTCCCGTTGTTAAAAACTTTTTCTATATAACTAAAGTATATAATGTTGGGGCTTCATGGAGTATGTTTTCGGGCTTTGTTAATATGTTAATTGTTATTTCATTGGCTTCTTTTGTTTGTTTTGTTTATTACCAAGATATGTTTAAAATTAATTTCCGTAATATTTTAGCTTTTGGTTTAATCTATGGCGGTTTATTTGGTAATTTAATTGATCGTTTAGATCGCGGAGCCGTAATCGATTTTTTACATCTAAAATTTGGAACTTATGATTTCCCCATATTTAATGTCGCTGATATGTGTTTAGTATTTGGTTTTATTTTACTCGTTATATCCTTATGGAAAGGGGATGACAAAAATGGTCCTAGAAGTCGAAGAAGAAAATCGTATCGATAAATATGTAGCATTAGAAACTGACTATAGTCGCAGTATGATAACTAAATTAATTCAAGATGGGATTATTTTAGTTAATGGTGCATGCGTCAAGCCAAGTTTTAAAGTTAAAGTAGGCGATACAATAACAATTAATGAAGAGAAAATTGTAACACCAACTTTAAAGCCCGAAAATATTCCTTTAGATATTTTATATGAAGATGATGATTTGATGGTTATAAATAAACCTAGTTCAATGGTAGTTCATCCGGGCAATGGCAATTATGAACATACTTTAGTTAATGCCTTGATTTATCACACTAAAAACCTAAGTGATATTGGGGGTAAAGAAAGACTAGGCATAGTTCATCGCTTGGATAAAGATACTTCTGGGTTAATGTTAGTAGCTAAAAATAATGAAACTCACGAAATCTTAAGTGAATGGTTTAAAACCAAAAAGATTCACCGGGAATATATTGCTTTAATTGAAGGTGTGTTTCCTCATCAAAAAGCTACAATTGATGCGCCAATTGCTAGGGATAAAGATCATTTTCAAAGATATACTGTTTCAAGTAACGGTAAAAAAGCTGTAACTCATTTAGAAGTCATCAAAAAATACTCTAAATACACTTTAGTTCGCTTAATTTTAGAAACTGGTAGGACTCATCAAATCCGAGTTCATTTATCATATATTGGTTACCCAGTATATAATGATCCGGTCTATAGTAATAAAAAATGTAGTTCCTTTGGCCAATTTTTACATTCAACTTATTTAGAATTTGAACATCCTAGAACTCATGAGAAACTAACTTTTGAAATTGGGGTGCCGAAAGAATTTCAAGATTTTTTAGATAAGATTGAAGAAGATGAAAAAGAAAACAAAGTAAACTAAGAATAAATAAGGAATAGGAAAGACTTTAACTTTATCAAAGGCTTTAATTATTTGATAATATAACATAGTTGCAAAAATAAGTAAGAGCAGAGAACTAAAAAAGGCAAATATTAAATTGGAATAATAGCCAAAGAAGATAGCAGTGGTAATATTAAGTAAATAATTACAACATATTAAAAAGAAGATATCTTCATTCATTAACTTACGACTAATTAATTGATAGATAGTAATGGTAATAAAAAGAATAAAAGCACTATAAACAAAATAAAACATAAAATTCCTCCTCTTTACTAAATTTATGTTTTATAGTAGAATATAAGAACAAGGAGAAAAGATATGGAATTAATCTCAAAGAATGATAGTATAATGATGAGTTTAGCCCATTATTTTATAACCAAAGAAAATTATACTCCGATTAATGTTCAAGGAGCACAAGATGAAATATGGTTAGAAAAACTAGAAGGACCATATCGGGTTATAAGAATAAACGCTAAATCAATATATAATGATGAACAATATTTAACTGATATTTATAAAATAAATTTCATTATTAAGCAAATTAAAAGAAAAACTTTATCATTTAAAGTAAATACTTTAAATATTTGTTTAAATGTCAATGAACGAGTTAATTTAGCTAAAAAATTTAATATTACCAGTATTAAATTAGATTCTTTAGATGAAGTTAAAGAAAATGAAGAATTAAAACAAAATTATCCTAAAATAGAAAATAATATTATTAATAAATTAAATAATTTTGATTTAATTATTAATGTTACTAATGATATTAATGAAAAGAATATGAAGAGTACTAAATTATTTGAAAAAGTATTTTCTCCTAAAAAGATAATTATAACTAAAGCCTTAATTTTAATAAATATTATCGTATTTATGTTAATGTATATCTTAGGTAAAGGTTCTCAAGATATTGAAACTTTATTAATGTTTGGAGCAAACTATGGACCATTTGTTAGAGCAGGAGAAGTATGGCGATTACTTACTTGTGCCTTTTTACATATTGGGATTATCCATTTATTTGTCAATATGTATTCATTATCTATAATTGGTAGTCAAATAGAAACTTATGTGGGGAAAGTAAAATATTTAATTATTTATTTAGTTAGTGCTATAAGTGGTAGTTTATTTTCTTTAGTAGGTGGTGCAAGTGTATCAGCTGGAGCCAGTGGTGCAATATTTGGTTTACTTGGTTCATTACTTTATTTTGGTTATCACTATCGTTTATATTTAAGTTCTGTTTTAAAAAATCAAATAATCCCTATTATAATTGTCAATTTAGCCATAGGATTTATTCTTCCAGGAATAGATAATTTAGCTCATATTGGTGGTTTAATCGGAGGATACTTAATCACCATGGCATTAGGTCTTGAAGGCAAAAGTCAAAAGAAAGATATGATTAATGGTTGGATAACAACAATTTTGTATTTAGCTTTTTTAGTAGTAATTGTATTTTTTGTAAAATAAAAAAGGAATCAGTAAAAATTTATTGATTCCTTTTAATATTATTAATTTATAGATTACGATATAATCCAATAGCAATACCTAAGATAGTTACATTATCAAAGATGAATGGTGCCATAGTATCATTTTCAGGTTGCAAACGAATATGATCTTTTTCTTTATAGAAAGTTTTAAGTGTAACCTCATCTTCCTCAGTCATAGCGACAACTATTTCACCATTTCTCGCTGTATTTTGTCTTTTAACAATAACAATATCGCCATCATAAATTCCCTTATTAATCATAGATTCACCACTTACTTTTAAAGTAAATACTTCAGCTTTGCTAGGTAGTAAACTAGCGGGTAGAGCAAAGAATTCATTAGGTTGTTCAATTGCTGTAATTGGATTACCAGCCGTAATTTTTCCTAGTAAGGGAACCTTTACTACATCTTCATTTTTTTCTAAATATTCGTTTTCCCCAATAACTTCAATAGTTCTAAATTTATTATTGGTTGATCTTAAGTAGCCATCCCTTTGTAAATTTTTAATATGCACAAATACTGTTGCTGGACTGTTTAATCCAACTCCCGCACATATTTCTCTAATTGCAGGTGGATATCCATGTTCTGCAATATACTTTTTAATAAAAGTTAAAATTTCTGCTTGTCTTTTTGTTAATTTTTTATTTTCCATAATCCCTCCTATAATTATTTTACAATAGAAGTTGTAAAATGTCAAACAAATGTTTTAAAAATAATTGACACGAACAAATATACGTGATAAATTAGTTTTAGAAAGAGGTGGTTAGAATGCAAAAGATTTTTAAAAAGTATGGAGGAGTTATATTTTTCTACACAGTTATTGTGGCAATGATTTGGGTAGTAAATTATCGTTTTTCCCACCTCGAGCCAGTAGAATTACAAAATTTAGCTTATACTCAAATTGAAGACTAAAAAGTCTTCTTTTAATTTTCTTAAATTTATGATATATTTATAATAAGGATGTGAAGATAATGAGTAAAGTTGATAACAAAATAATTAATAGTATTAAGGTTTTAGCCTTAGATATGATTGATAAGGCAGGAAGTGGTCATCCTGGTATTGTTTTAGGGGCCGCGCCTATTATGTATGCTTTATATAAAGACCATTTGAATGTTTTACCTAGTAATCCGAAATGGTTTAATCGTGATCGTTTTGTTTTATCCGCGGGTCATGGTTCAGCTTTACTTTATTCAATGTTGGTTCATGCTGGCTTTGATATTGATATGGAAGAAATTAAAAACTTTCGGCAACTTAACTCTCTAACTCCAGGACATCCCGAATATAAAGTTACTCCGGGAGTAGATGTTTCAACTGGTCCTTTAGGTCAAGGGGTAGCTAATGCTGTTGGTATGGCCCTTGCCGAACGTTACCTAAGATCTATCGCTCAAAAAGAAAAAGATAATACTAAATTAATTGATTATTATACTTATTGTTTATGTGGCGATGGCGATTTAATGGAAGGTATTAGTTATGAAGCTTTATCATTTGCTAGTACCCAAAATTTAAATAAATTAATATTAATATACGATCATAATAAAGTAAGTTTAGATAGTAAAACAGATATTACTTTCACTGAAGATATAGAAGATAGATTTGAAGCTTTAGATTTTAATATTATTCGGGTTAAAAATGGCCAAAATTATAATGATATATCTGATGCGATAACTGATGCCAAAAGAAGTAAAAGACCAGCAATTGTTATTGTAGATACGATTATTGGTAAAGATAGTGAATATGAAGGGGAAAATAAAGTACATGGTAAAGCTTTAGCTAAAGAAGATTTAGCAAGTATTAAAGCTAAATATGAAATTACTTATCCATCTTTCCAATTAGATAATGAACTAGTAAGCAATTTCCAAAATTTAGTTTTAGAAAGAGTAAATAAAAAATATAAAGTATGGCAAGAAGAATACAATCATATTTTAGAAGAACAAAATGAAGGCTTACATAATTTAATTAATTTATTAGAAAAAAATATCTTAAATATTGATTTTGATAATACGAGATTTAAAATAAGTGATGATTATGAAGAAGAATTACGCTTAAGTAATGAAAAAGTTTTAAATTTAATTAGCCCTAAAAGTCCATTTTTCTTAGGGGGTTCCGCTGATTTATCATTATCTTGTAAAACTAAATTAACTAAATCAACGATAATGAGTAGTGATAATCCTTTAGGTAAAAATATTTACTTTGGGGTTAGAGAACATGCGATGGGAGCTATATTAAATGGGATGGCTTTATCTAATTTAAAAGTTTTTGGTTCAACATTCTTAACTTTTAGTGATTATTTAAAACCAGCTTTAAGAATGAGTGCTTTAATGAATTTACCAGTAACTTATATTTTTACCCATGATTCATTTTTAATTGGCGAAGATGGTCCAACTCATCAACCCGTGGAACAATTATCAGCTTTAAGAATGGTACCTAATTTAATTACCTTTAGACCAGCAGATATTAATGAAATTATGGGGGCTTGGGAATTTATTTTGCATAATCAATGTGCTACTAGTTTAATAATTAGTAAAGAAAAAAGAAGTAAGCATAAATTTACGAATGCCAAATTTGTTAAATATGGTGCTTATATGATAAGAAAAGAAAAATATCATTTAGATGGTATTATTATTGCTACAGGTAGTGAAGTCGAAATGGCTTTAGATATTGCTCAAAATTTATATTTGGCTGGTAAAGATTTGAGAGTAGTATCAATGCCAAGTATGGAACTATTCTTAAAACAAAATCCTAAATATGAAGAACAATTATTACCAAGAGATGTGCCAATCTTTACTATTGAAGCTGGAGCTAGTATAATTTGGAATCGTTTTGCTACGAAACCAGAATATATCTTTGGCGTTAATAAATTCGGCCAAAGTGCTAAAAAAGAAGAATTAGCTAAATACTTGAAATTTACGAAAAATGATATTTTAGAAAAAATAAGTAAATTTTTAGAAGATAATAAATTAATATAAAAAAGGAACTTCATTTTAACGTGAAGTTCTTATTTTTCAATAAATATTTTTCGGGTAATAAAGTTATAAACCATGACTATTGCGGTAGCAATAATTTTACCAATAAGTTCATGAATATGAATTAAATCGACACAAACATATAATATAAGAGAATTTAAACCTAAACCAATAACACTTAAGATTATAAAGATAATAAATTCTTTCGATGTTTGTTTTTTAGTTACATCAAATACCCATTTAATACTTAAAATATAATTATAGATGACGGAAACACTGAAGGAAATAACTGAAGCAATTAAGTAATGAACTGATAAAAATTGCGAAAGGATTGTAAATATCCCATAATCAATTAAAAAGGCTGTACCTCCAACAACACCAAATTTTAATATTTGTTGAACGAGTTTATTATTTAATAATTTTTTCATTATTTATCCCTCTTTACATTAGTTAAATATAATTCATATAATTGGCGATGTTTCTTAGCAATAATTTGTAAAATAATACCCGTTATTGATAAAAGCAACCCAACAAGTAGAGAAATACCGGCAACAATTAAACTTGGAAATTTTAACACTAAACCAGTTTTAAAGTATTCCACGAAAGGTGGTATTCCTAAGATTAATGTAATTAAGTAAAATACTAAAGCAACAATATTAAAGAATAGAAATGGTTTATATTCGGCAAAAAGGACGCCAATAGTTTTTAAAACCTTAAAGCCATCACTATAAGTATTTAATTTTGAAACACTTCCTTCTGGACGATCACGATAAGTTACCGGAATTTCTACTAATTTAAAGTTTTTATCAACGGCATGAATAGTCATTTCGGTTTCAATTTCAAATCCTTTGGAAAGAATAGGGAAACTTTTAACAAAGTCGTAACTAAAGGCTCTGTAACCGGTCATAATATCTTTAACATTATTATGAAAGATAAAATTAATTAAGAAACGAACTAAGCTATTACCAAAGTTATGAAATGGTCTTTTATTTTCTTCAAAATAGGTACTCGATAATCTATCCCCAATAACCATATCAGCTTTGCCATCTAAAACGTAATCACACATTTCTTTCGCATTTTCAGCCGGATAAGTATCATCACCATCAATCATTAAGTAGCAATCAGCATCAATTTCTTTAAACATGGTGCGAATAACATTTCCTTTTCCTTGGCGATATTCATATTTTACAATTGCTCCGGCTTTTTTAGCAATTTCATCAGTTCCATCGGTAGAGTTATTATCATAAACATAAATATCAGCATGAGGTAAAGCTTTCTTATAATCCTTTATTACTTTTTCAATCGTTCTACTTTCATTGTAGCAAGGTATTAACACCGCAATTTTTTTACTCATTTTTACTTCCTTCTTTCTTGTTATTTAAATTATAAATGATATCTAAAAATATCGCAATAATAATCGGTATCGCAAAGATGTAACCTAAAGTATATCTAAAGTAGGTATTGACAGGAGATGCTATACAAACTAAGACTAAAGAGACAACTGGTAACATAAATATGAGATAACGATAACGTTTTAACTTAATTAAATAGGCAAATATTAACATACAAAGCCAAGTGCAAAAACCAATATTAACAGTTAAGCCTAAAAGCGGTAGGTAAGGATATCCTTCACCATAATAACTTAAAACTAATCTTAAATTTTCTAATGAATTATAGTGATAATCAAATCCTTGCTTTGGTAATCTTTCATCAAATTCATAATAAATATACCAATTATGGGCATCCGGATAAAAATAACCATAAGTATTAGCAATAGTTGCATCAATATAAACATTTGGATGTCTCATTAACTCTTGAGACCACACTTTAAAGTAATTGCTTAAATCTTCCTTGGTAGCATATTTATTAAATTTATTTTTGACAGGGTCGGCAATTTCAGGTTTATATCTTTTAGCCAAAGTATTATATTCTAAAACTTTATCAATAACTTGTTTTTCTTCTTCGGTTACATCATTACCATAATATTTTACATATCTTGCTGTTTGTTGAAACGGAATTGATAAAACTTCGCGGATAGATCCCGGACTAACCTTTAAGTATGGTAGTAAGACATTGGTAAAGCTAAAGTATAAAATAACGGGAATAATTAAAGTAAAAAAAAGCTTAAAAAAGTTTTTATTTTTAATTAGTAAAAGAAAAGGAAATGACATTAAAATTAAATAGATGCCATTATTTCTAAATAAAGTAATAAGTAACATTAAGATAATTAAAATAAACATATCTTTAAAAGAATAAGTACCATCAATATTTTTAATTAAATCATATAATTTGATAATATAAAAAATTACAAAGATAGCAAAGAATACATCTTTAACCACTGACATCGCATAAAAAGGGAAGACGGGAGTTAAAGCATAAATAAGCAAAGCAACTATTCTTAATATAATAGGTGTATTTAGCTTTTTCATATAATAAATGGTATAACTTAAAAGTGAGGCTAAAGCCAAGATTTGAATTAAGCTATAGAAAAACACACCTAAATTAAAAGAACCTAATTTTATTCCTAACCAAATTAGACTACCTAACATAACTGTATGGGTAACGGGATGATGATTAGTCATTGTAACACGCGGGTCTAACATAATAGTATAATCATTATATTTTGTTTTAATACCAAAAAATTGTTGGACTTGAAAACTAGGATCAGGTGAAAATATTCCTGGATAAAAAGCAATAATATAAGGTAACCAACATACTAAAATAATTAATAATGTACTAATAAAAGGATGGTCAATAAATATTTTCTTAATTAATTTATTTTTTTTAAATTTATCATTGTCTTTAAAATTCGTAATATAATCAAAAAGTTTATGAATAATTACATTAAATAAAAGATAGTGACCTAAAAGACTAAGAAAACTAATAATAAATACGGAAACATTGCCAAATATTAAAGAAGCATCACCAACAGTATTATAGCTATAACCAACAACCATAAATATAGCAAATAAGAGTGCTAAAAAGTTAAATAAATAAGAATTATCTTTCTTCTTAAAATAATAAGAATTATATAATCTATAAAAAATAATAATTAAAATAAAAGTAATTAAAACACTTACTTTTAAAGGATTATTTAAATCCGTAATATTTTTAGCATCCGTAAAATTAAAAGTATAAGTTAAAGTCGTAATACTAGCCATCAAAAATATAATTATATTTTTAAAATATTTATTTCTTATTTTTTTCATAACATTTTCCTTGGAATAATTATACCAAATAACTAAATATAAGTAAAATTTATCTTTCATGTTTTTTAATTAAACTTAAGCTTCTATTGTAAGCTTTATTTTCATCGGATAAATAATAAGGAGTAGATAATAAAACTTGGTCTAAGACTTCGATATCCCGAGATAAAGTATCAATTATTTTATAGTTATCTCTTTGCATTATTTTTCCTTGACTAAAACTTTTAGCTTGGTTTTCGCTTTTAAAATATAAATATTTATTTAAATCATTTTCTTTACGACAGATATAAATAGTAAAAGGATTTATTTCATATAAAGATATATCTTTTAATTCAAAAGCAAAAGTTTTTAGTAAATAGACTAAAAATGGTTTTCGTTGTTTTTTATTCGTGGTAAGTATTGTGATATCATGGTCAAGACAATATTTAATCCAACAAGATATTAGTAGAGTATTTATACCTTCATTACGATATGCTGGATTAGTGAAAGATCCTATAAAAGTAGAAGTATTATCATTTATATAAAAATAAATATAACCTTGATTAATTAATTGAGCACCTTGGTGTAAATAGGCATGAAAAAAATATTGCATTTGGTTATTGCTAGGACAATATGATTTAGTAAAAAATATTCTTTGTTCTAAATCATGAAAATTACAGGTATTATATAATGTGCGATATTCGCTGGTTAATGTTGCCATAATTACCCCCATAAGCCTTAAATATTATAATTGTTTTTTATAATTTGTCAATCAAAAAAATCTTGCCAAGGGTCTTTTCTTCTTAAATACTTATTGACATTATGGATAGTAATTTCATTTGGCTTTATTTTAGTTAAATCACTCCATTTAATAGGCATGGAAATAGAGGCATTTTTTCTTAAACGTAAAGAGTAGGGTGCAACAAAGGTACTAGAACGCGTATTTCTAATCCAATCAATGAATATTTTGCCTTTTCTTTTGTTTTTGCGAATATTACTGGTATATTTATCAGGCCATTTTTCTTCCATAAGGATGGCAATGTTTTTAGCAAACTTCCTCGCTTTAGGCCAAGTAATATTATCATTAATTGGTACAACCACGTGATAACCTTTGCCTCCACTGGTTTTAAGATAGGATTTTAAATTTAAGTCATCTAAAATCTTTTTTAAATCTTTAACACCTTCCCAAAGTTTAGTGATACTTAAATGTTCGTCCGGATCTAAATCAAAAACTAATATATCGGGGTGTTCCAAAGTATTAACTTTACTGCCCCAGATATGAAACTCAAAACTATTCATTTGAACTTCACTAATTAAACCATTACGATTCTTAATATAATAGTAATCACTCGGATTATTATCTTCATTTTTTAAATTAATCTTGCCCATGCCTTTGTTGGTGTTTTCTAAATGTTTTTTAAAAAATATTTCTTCGTTTATACCTTCGGGTGCTCTAATGACACTTATAATACGATTACTTACTAAGGGGAGCATTTTACCGGATACTTTATCATAGTATTTAGCAATATCAAGTTTAGTAATATTCGGAAATATCTTTTTATCGGGATTTGTAATTTCAATTTTTTCTTTGACCGTAGTGTTATTTTCAATTTCTTTCATTGTGCGATTAGTTCTAATACTTTTATTTATCCGTTTAATATCTTTAAAACCTTTAACATTATCTTTTTCTTTAATCAAAAGCCAGTTATCCTCATTTAAGAAAATTAAACTCCAGGCCCCTTTTAGTCTTTTTCCTTTTAAAATAAATTTGATGGTCTTATTAGTAAAGTTTTTATTTATTGGCATGGTTGGTTCCCAATAACCTTCATCCCAAAGCATAACTGTGCCACCACCATATTCACCTTTAGGGATAGTTCCTTCGAAATTGCGATAATCCAAAGGATGATCTTCAACTCTAATAGCAAGGCGTTTATCACTTGGGTTATAAGATGGCCCTTTAGGTACAGCCCAACTTTTTAAAGTGCCATTCCATTCTAAACGAAAATCAAAATGATCTTTTCGCGCCAAATGATGTTGCACAACAAAATGTAATTTGGCCGTTTGTTTATAGATTTTTCCCTTAGGTTCGTTCGTTTTCTTAAAATTTCTTTTTTCATTATATTTTTTTAAATTATTTGGCATGTTAATCACATTATTATTGTGGCAAATAGATAATAAAATTATTCTACGAAATGAAGAGTTTACTAAAAATAATTAGTGCTATTATAGAAGTAGGAGGGAAAGTATGATGGAAGAAATAATACCAAATGGCACGGAGGTTTTAATATTTGAAAGTCCTAGACATTCTTATAGTGGATATAGTATCACGGATGAAAGGTGGGAAACTTTTATTCGAGGGGTAGTAAGAAAAACTTATTTTTCGGATGATTTATCATATCATGGTAGTCCTGAATATGTTCGTTTATATGAGGTTATTGGTGAAGATGGACATACTTATAAAGTATCCCATTTTGAACATTATGCCTTCAGTTCTTATTGTCTAACTATCGAGGAACAAATCGAACATTTAAAAAACCAAATTATAAGGAACAAATCTACAATAATTGAAAAACAAGAAAAATTAAATCATGAAATAGCCCAAATTGAAGCCATAAACATTGTTCATCAAAATTCTATAGAAGCCTTAACTAAATATATGAATCTTTCAAAGAAAAGTGAAGAAGTAGTTAGAACTTTGAAAAAATAATAAAAAATATTTTTTTTGAGATAATTAGTTTTAATGTATATGCAATAACTAGATATAACTCATGATAAATGAGACCTACTCAATTTAGTAGACACTGTCCGGGATTTTTGATAAGTTATATAATATTCTCATTATGTACATTTTCAATAATAAATTCCAATATAATTATAATATGCTTAAGCATTAGTTAACTATTATAAATTAGTAAAATATAAGCAATTTTCATAAAAAACTTGCATTTTTGTAGAAAAAATGGTATAAGTTTATTGACAAAAAATTGTCCCTCGAATTTTTAATGCATTATTAAAAATTTGGAGTGAATATTATGAATAATATTAATCATAATATTAAATAGAATAATTTAAGGGTGTAAAATTCTTCTTGCACTAACGCCTTATTTTATAAGGTTAGAGTAGGCATTGCCGAAAGAATACATGTAGGACTGGGAGACTACTAAATTATTCTAAAAGCCCATAGTTGTAAAACTGTGGGCTAATTTTATTATAAAGGAGAGCTTATATCGAAGGAAAAAATAATAAAAATGTGTGGGTAATTACAACAACAAGTGGAACTATTAAGCAAGAAGAAGCAGTATATGTAGATTCAACTATAACCATAATAGGTGATTCTAAAGGCATTAAATTTAAAGGACTACCAAAAGAAAATAATGATGATGGAAAGTACTATGAAGTTATTAGTGCTAGATATATTAGAACAGAAGCTAGTATGAATGGAAGAATAAAAAAAGTAAAAGAATGTACTGCAGATATGCAAAAAGCATTAACAAGTACTAATCCTAATGCTAATGCACAAATAAAAGCTGGAAAAACAATAACTTCAATAGGTGTTACTAAAAAATCTAATGGTCGTAAATGGATTAAAAACTATTCTGATTATGTTTGTTTAGAAGGAAAAGCTGGAGATATATTTTTAAAGAAAGTATGCTAGAGAAACCTAGTCCTTTTTTTATACAATTAAAAAACAACTAAATTAATTAGTTGTTTTCATGATTGAAGCCCTCTCGAGCTAGTAAAAAACGATAAAAAACATTTCTGTTTCGTTTTTCAAATATAAATTAACATAAAAATTTTATAATGTCAACTTTATTTTTAAAATTTTACTATTTACATTCATCATATAATTTTTTTATTTTTTCATAATCCATAGATGTAAATTGTTTTATAATAGCTAAATCTATAGATTTAATAATGTCATCAGAACAAATAAATTTGTTTACTATATCATATTCATTTATTGGTGAAATTATATTTAATTTGCTAATAGTTTTTATTTGATCTACGTAAGCATAGGATAGATTATTTTCATTTTTTTATAATAATTGAGTATTTTTCCAATATTTTTAATTTTATTTTTAAATTCTGGGGTAAATTCATAAGTTTCAATATCTATCTCTGCAATTGTTTTATTTAATTGTTCGGATTCTTTAACTAAATTGTCGATATACATATTTATAATTAAATTTACTAAATCTAAAGCATTCTTGTGTTTTTTAGAAGATAAAGGAATTACTGTTAATTTATTATTATACATGTGGTCTTTTTTTGATAATACTATTGCAAAATGAGGACCAGAAAATTCTCCTCCAACATTTACACCAAAATCAACTTTAATAATCATTCCTTTTTTAAATCTTTTAAAAGTTTTTTGATTATTATTTATTTCATATAATAGTCGATTGCTTTTGTTTAATTCCCATTGCTCAAAATGCTCAAATTTATTAGGTAAATTTAACTCTGAAATTTTTAAATTATTTTCTAATGCTTTATATAATTTCATTTTTTTGTTATCTTTTATTTGAGTAGCTGAACTACTATCATTTTCTTTGACTTCATTATTCATTTTGTTACCTCCAATTAAAAAGAATTATAATACAATTACAGACAAAAATCTACAAATTAAAGATAGTTTTTTCTAAATATTTTGACAAAATCTAAACTAGGATAAGTCTTAATAAACATAGTTTGTCCTTTTTTATGCCAAATTTCTTTGAAATTCTTATCATTTTGCAACGTTTTGTGGCAAGATAGACAAAAATCCTAAGGCATAAACCAAATCACATAGAATTAGGCCTATTTTGGCCACCAAATATTTCATGCCAAGTTAATTGATAAGTAGAGCCACAAATCATACAATGATTATAGTCATTAGTAAACAAACTGAATCTATTTCTTTCAAGTTTTCTTAATTTTGCACTTTGATTGTAAATTTTGATACTTTTTTTATCATTTTTACACAATGAATTGGGTTTTATTGTGCATTTTTATATTCTTTATAAATACAGTTATTACATTGTTTAATATCTATTTCTTTATTAGTTCTTTTACATACTAATTTATGATTTAATTTTTGTTTTAAATTTATACAATTATTCATAAAATGTTACCTAAATGTTACCTAGATAACAAAAAACAAATAAAAATATCCGTAAAAAACGGATATTACAATGCCTATAAATAAACTGGGGCGAAGTGTGGGAGTCGAACCCACGCATAATAGAGCCACAATCTACCGTGTTAACCACTTCACCAACTCCGCCGTATGCCATATAAGTTTTTAATTTATTTATAACATTTATATAAGAATACCAAATATATGGAATAAAATCAAGTATTTTTCATTAAAACATCTTTAATTTTTTGGTAATAGCTTACTAATTTAGCAAAACTATATGTCGCATTAGCACTCGAGGGACTTGGTAAGTAAATAACTTCAACATCAGTACTTATATATTTATTAAAAATATCATAAGATTTTTTACCAGTACAAAAAATATATTTAATCTTAGTTTTATTAATTAAAGAATTAATATCATTAACTTTAACATTTTTAATAGAAGCATCATAGGAAGATTCTATATCACAAGATTTAATAGTATCCCATAGTGCAATATTATTTGTTAATAAAAAGTTTATTTTTTCTTCATTAGTATTAAGTTTAACATCAAAAATATATTCTATAATAGGCCAAAATCGATTATGGGGATTAGCATAATAAAAATTCTTTTCCCTAGATATAACACTAGGCATAGTTCCGAGAATTAAAATTTTGGAATTTTCATTATAAATTGGTTTTAAAGGATGAATTACATGCATTTTCGTCACCTTGTAAAAATTATAACATTTTTTGAATATTTTGATTTAAAAAATTAAAATACATGATATAATTTAATAGTAGTGGTGAGGTTATGAAGAAGTTAGAATTTCATAAAAGAATTGATTCTTTAGTAATTTATTTTATTGTATTTTGTTATTTAGAAATTTTATTTAAAATAATATCCCATAGTTTTTTCTCTTGGGATTTAATTAATAATTTTTTATTTATTATTATTTTAACTTTAGTCTGTAAATTTATTACCTCTTTGTTTTCTAGTAAAGTTAATAAAATATTAATGTATGTAATAATTAGTGTTATATCTTTATTTTATGCAGTGCAAATAGTAGTTCATAATATATTTAACTTTTACTTTGATTTTTCCCTTTTAGGGGCAACTGACCAAGTTTTAACGTTTACAGGCGATATGATTAGTTTAATACTAAAGAATTTCTTCTATTTAGTTATCATCTTTTTACCAATTATAGTTATGGCTTTTATTAATGATAATATTAAAACTAAACAAATTTCTTTTAAGAAAAATATTATTTTTATACCAATTGCTATTGGGGTATATGGTTTATTTTTACTTAGTTTAAATATTAATAAAAATAAAGATTATTCAGCTTATAGTTTATTTTATAATAGTCAAAATGTCGAATTAAGTTTAAAAAGATTAGGCGTAGTTCATACGATGTTTATTGATTTAGATCGCTATATTTTTGGTTTTGATGCTAGTATTGATTTTGTGCCTAGTGATTTAGGAGAAGAAGTAACTAATAAAGATAATGATGATGTTAAAGTATATGATTATAATATTTTAGATATTGATTTTGATAGTTTAATAGCTAGTAGCAGTGGTAATGTTAAAAAAATGCATGAATATTTTAAGAGTGATGCAGGAACTTTACAAAATGAATATACTAACTTTTTTAAAGATAAAAATTTAATTCTTTTTATGGCTGAAAGTTTTAATGAAATGGCTGTAGATAAAGATTTAACCCCAACATTATATAAATTAGTTAATAGTGGCTTTGTTTTTCCTAATTTTTATACGCCAACAATAAGCAGTACTATTGGAGGAGAATTTCAAGAATTAACGGGATTAGTAGCTGCCTCTGGCTTCTTATCACCTTGGAAAAGTGGGGAAAATAGTTATCCTTTTGGGATTGCTAATATGTTTAAAAATGCCGGATATAATACTTTTGCTTATCATGATCATACATATACTTTCCAAAGCCGAAATAAATATTTAGCAGCTTTAGGTTTTACTAATTATTTAGGTTGTCGTAATGGTTTAGAGAAAGAAATTAATTGTAATTTATGGCCAGAAAGTGATATTGAAATGATTAATTCAACTTTTGATGATTATATTAATAGTGATAAACCATTCTTTACTTATTATGTTACCGTGAGTGGCCATGGTGGTTATTCTTGGAGTGGTAACGCCATGAGTCGGAAGAATAAAGAACTAGTCGCCGATTTAGATTATACGGAAGCAGCTAAGGCTTATATTGCGAGTCAAATTGAACTAGATAGAGCTTTAGAGACTTTACTTGAAAAGTTAGAAGCATCTGGTAAATTGGATGATACCGTTATTGCTTTAGTAGGCGACCATTATCCATATTTATTACCCGAAGATGATGTTAATAGCATTACCAAAAATACCAAAGATTTTGTTATTGAAATAAATCATAGTAATTTTATTCTATGGAATAATAAAATGGAAACAGTAAATGTCGAAAAAGTTGGTAGTCAAATTGATGTTTTACCAACAATTTATAATGTTTTTGGCTTAAATTATGATTCAAGATTAATCATTGGTAAAGATATTTTAAGTACAACTCCAGGAGTAGCAATATTTGGTAATAGTTCATGGGTAAGTGATTATGGTACTTATTATGCGACATCTGGTAAGTTTGTTCCTAAAGAAGGAAAAGAAATTGCAGAAGATTATGTAAGTAAAATGAACAAAATGGTTAATAATAGAATTAACATGAGTAAATTAATTATGACGGAGGATTATTATAAATACTTTAAGTAGGTGATTTTATGTGTGGAATTGCAGGATTTGTCGATAAAAATAAAAATAAAAAAACTATTATCAAAAAAATGTGTGATAAAATAGCCCATCGGGGACCAGATGGGGAAGGATATTTTCTAAATGATGATGTAGCTTTAGGTCATAGAAGATTATCGATTATTGATTTAAGTACGGGGGATCAACCCATGTTTAACGAAGATAAAAATATTGTTGTCATTTTTAATGGCGAAATATATAATTATTTGGAACTGAGAAGTGAACTTCAAGAAGAACATGATTTTAAAACCAAATCTGATACCGAAGTATTAGTTCATGGTTATGAAAAATGGGGAAAAGATTTACCTAAACATTTAAGAGGAATGTTTGCTTTTGCTATCTATGATAAGAAGGAGAATTCTTTATTTTTAGCACGAGATAATTTTGGTATAAAACCTTTATATTATGCTTATATGAATGATACATTTATGTTTGCTTCCGAAATAAAAGCATTTTTAGAACATCCTTCATTTAAGAAAGAGTTTAATGAAGATATTCTAGGGTCCTATTTATCTTTTAGTTTTACCCCAACAACGGAAACGTTCTTTAAAGATGTTAAAAGATTAGATGCGGGGCATTATTTATATTTTAAAGATGGGAAAATAATTGTTGAACGTTACTATCAAAAATCATTTAAAGAAAAAGATATATCTTATGAAGAAGCCGTTAAAGAGATAGCAAGTATTATGCAAGATTCAGTTAATAAACATTTACTTAGTGATGTCGAAGTTGGATCATTTTTATCAAGTGGAATTGATTCATCATACATTGTTGCTTTAGCTAAACCAGATAAAACTTACACTGTTGGTTATGATTTAGCAAAATATAATGAAATAGAATATGCGAAAGATTTAGCGAATAAATTAAAA
This sequence comes from uncultured Bacilli bacterium, assembly GCA_947588765.1. Lineage (GTDB taxonomy): Bacteria > Bacillota_I > Bacilli_A > RF39 > UBA660 > Onthocola_B. Next base: position 1,091 of record CANPZG010000020.1, on the reverse strand, counting down.
ATAAATAATACTTCTAAAGTTATAACCAAACAAGAATATATGGATATAATTCCCACAATTATGTATCATTTAGATGAACCAACATCTGATCCCGCAGCCGTCGCTTTATATTTTGTCGCAAAACTAGCCAGTAAAGATGTCAAAGTTGTTTTATCAGGCGAAGGAGCTGATGAGTTCTTTGGGGGTTATAATATCTATCGTCAAGATGTCGATATGGGTTGGTATAACAAAATACCTTATTTTATTCGGCATGGTATCGCTTTAGTTTGTCGACTTTTACCAGAGGTTAGAGGAGTAAACTTCTTTATTCGTCGGGGAGAAAAGTTAGAAAACTCTTATATTGGGGTTAATCGGGTCTTTGGCGATAAAGAAGTTAAAAAAGTTTTATTAAAAAAATGCCCTTTAAAAAATAAAGATGTTACTAAAAAAACTTATGATGATTTTAAAAATGAAAAAGATATTGTTAAAATGCAAGCTATTGATATAGATTTTTGGTTAATGAAAGATATTTTATTAAAGGCCGATAAAATGACTATGGCTTCATCCTTAGAAGGCCGAGTACCGTTTATTGATAAAGAGGTATTTAACGTTGCGAGTACTTTACCGATTGAATATAAAGTAACCAAGGAAAATACGAAGGTAGCTCTAAGAGATGCGGCTAAAGAAGTAATACCTAATGAATCTTATAAAAAGAAAAAATTAGGTTTTCCGGTTCCCGTGAGAGAATGGATGAAAGAAAAAGATTTTTATGAAATGATTAAGACATCTTTTAAATCACAATATGCTTCTAAATTCTTTAATCAAGAATATATCCTAAATCTTTTAGAAGAACATTATACTGGTAAAAAAGATAATTACCGTAAAATTTGGACAATATATTGTTTCTTAACTTGGTATAATGTATATTTTGCTTAAGAAAATTAAAGTAATCAATTTTAAAAATTGATGCTTTTTATTATGTAGCAATCGGAAGATAGCTACGGATAAAACCACGTGCTATGCACGTGCGAACCGAAGAGCGATAGCGAAGTAAAACAAAATTAGCTCTCCTTTTGATATAATAGGAAATGGTCTGTCAACCAAGCCTAAAA
>CANPZG010000019.1 GCA_947588765.1 uncultured Bacilli bacterium | reverse complement strand
TTTATATTAAAATTTTCATTTTAATATCTTTTTTACTCAGTGCTACTTGTTTTCCATAAAACTTTTCACACTATCCTAGGTTGGTTGAATATAATCGCATAATATAAGCTAGAGATTTCTTTAAATATTCATCAACAAATGTTGAATAACATTCTAGATTGATAGTGATATTATCAAATTCAACTATTATATCTCCCCGAAAAGTTTTATTTTTGACATTAGCTTTAGGTAACTGTCTTTCATAAGTAACTTTTAGATTACTTTTCTTTAAATATTCTTCACCATAATCCGTAAAGCATGATAAAAAGTATATTAACTTATCTTTATTATGTGGATGAGCTAATACCTCCTTAAATAACATATCATTTTTTAAACTTGTAGGAACAAATGCTGTTTCTGTTATCATGTTTCTATCACCCCCGATCCCAAGAAAACATAATCACTATAGCACATCAAAAGTGAAAAATTTGTCGAACTGTGTAAAAATTGTTAATTTTTTTAAAAAAACTAAGAATTTTATAGATTCTTAGTTTAGTCAAACCATTGTGTTCTAGAATAGAAATAAGCTCCCTTAGTTTTTGGATATCCTGGAGGATTAATTAAATGAGCAACAAAGTTAGAATAACTTTTATAAACTGTTTGAGAAACTGATACGTGGAGATGGGCTCCTGTTGTACACCTATCATAACCACCATGTAAGGTTGATGTTGAATAGCCTCCCGAATAACCAATTCTAGTTTGTTGATTGATTTGTTGGCCGGCACTAACGCTTATTGATTTTAAGTGAGCATATAAAACAACATATGGTTTACCATCAACATATGATTGAACATAAACTTGATTACCACCACAATTAGTTCTAAAAGTAGTAATAACTGTTCCGACTGTAGAAGATAAAACTTCTGTTCCTTCATTAATACCGATATCAATACCACTATGGTTACTTGATTGTCCTGCGACATTACGATAACCAAATAAACTATTAATTCTTCCCTTTGGTACTGGTTTTAACCAACCATTGGAACCAATTCTCGCTACACAAACATCCAAATTTTCATTTTCACCACAACCCATTTGTTCGAAGTTTTTAATTTGGGCTTGTTGTAACTTAATTTCTTCATTAATACCAACCGAAATATCGGATAAAGCTAATTTTTCTGTTTCTAATTCGCTTATTTTCTTTTCATAATTATCAATATTTTGATTTAATTCATTTTGATATTTTTTTAATTCAACTTGCTTTTGTTCGTTATCTTTAATTAAATCCTCTAGAGTAACTAATTGATCTTGATTATATTTAATTAATTGTTCTACTGCATCAATACGCATAATAAGTTCAGTCATACTAGATGAATCCGTAACAAATTCTAGATAAGAATTTTCGCCCATCATTAATTGATAGAAAGCCATTACTTCTTCTGTCTTTGCTTCGTATTCACTTATTTTTTGTTCTGATGTTTTAATATTATTAGTCGCTTCTTCAATTTTGGCTTCGGAATTTTTGATTTCTCCTTGGGCATTAGCAATATCCTTATTCTTTTGATTTATTTGGGATTGCGTCATCTCTTTTTTCTTTTCATTACTTTGCTTTTGGGCTTGTAATTGTTTTAATTCTTGTCTTAATTCGGCTAAAGTTGTAGCACTTGATGCTGCTTTAACAGCCATCGGCTCTAAAATATATAAAGAAAGAATACTTATTATTAATAATAAATTAATTATTCCAACACTTAACTTTTTCATATCTTTAAATGCTTCCTTACTGCTTTTAGACTACCGAACATACCCACAATAGCACCAATTATAACTAATACTAAAGCTACATAGAAGACAAAATTATATGGTTCGATTAGTAAAATCATATTAGAGAATTGACCATGTAATTGACTAAATAAAATAACATAGCCGTAGATAGTAATACATATTGGAATGATTGAACCTATTACTCCAATAATGAAACCTTCAAATATAAATGGAAGTTTAATAGATATATTACTAGCACCTACTAAACGCATAATTTCAATTTCATTTCGCCGATTAATAATAGTTAGTTTAATTGTATTACTAATTAAGAAGGCAGTTACTAAAATTAAAGCTATTACAACGACAACGACAACTTTTTCGACAATATCGAAAGTTGAAACAACGGATTCAACCATACCTTCACCATATTTAACTGTATCAATACCTTCAATGCTTCTAATATATTCAACCGTATCTTTCATACTATTAATATCATAAACTTTAACAATAAATGAATCTAATAAAGGATTAGTATCTAAATAATTTAAAACGGTATTAAAAGTTTCGGAATATTCTTCCATTTCATGTTTCCATTCATCTTTACTTTTAAATACATAATCTTCAACATTACTAATAGATGCTAACTCACTTTTAATATTTTCGATTGTTTCTTCGGTTGTATCTTTCTTTAGGTAAACTACAACACTTAGTTCATCTTCAATTAACTTCGTAGCATTTTCAATATTTGCTGCACAAACAATAGCCACAGCAACTAAAATTAAAGTAATTGTGGTACACATAATTGAAGCAAAACTTAAACTAAAATTTCTTCCAACACTTTTGAAAGCATCTCTAATGCTTCTACCGATAATTCTAATTGCTTTCATGGGCTTTATATCTTCCTTTCGCATAATCACCGACTAAAACGCCATGATCAATAACTAATACTCTTTTCTTCATTCTATTTACGATATCTTTATCATGGGTTGCCATAATTATAGTCGTTTTTAAATCTTTATTGATATTATCAATTACATTCATAATTTCTTTACTTGTTTCAGGATCAAGGTTTCCAGTAGGTTCATCGCAAACTAAAAGTTTTGGTTCATTAACTATAGCACGCGCAATACAAACTCTTTGTTGTTCCCCACCGGATAATTCATTAGGAAAACATCTTACCTTTTCTTTTAAACCAACTCTTTCTAAGGCATCCATTACTTTAGGTCTAATATCTTTTTGTTTCATTCCCACACATTCTAAAGCAAAAGCGACATTTTCATAAACGGTTAATTTAGGTAATAATTTAAAATCTTGAAATACAATACCAATTTTTCTTCTTAATTTATAAACTTTACCATTTCTAATTTTACCAACATTTAAACCACCAACAGTGACTATTCCTTTTGTTGGTTTTTCTTCTCGATATAACATTTTAATAAATGTTGATTTACCACTGGCTGTAAGTCCTATAACAAAAACAAATTCCCCTTTTTCTATTCCCACGGACATATCTGCTAGAGCAGTTACCCCATTTTTATATATTTTACTTACATTTTTTAACTCTATAAAACTCATTTTACCTCCTAAAATATTATACCATTTGTTACTTACTCAATAAATGGTAAATTTGACCTTTTTACACCTCCATTAACTTCATAACAATCATCGATGACAAAAAAAGCATCGGGATCTATTTCTAAAATTCTTGTTTTAAACTTATAATAATCTCTATTAGAAGCTACCACCATAAGCAAAGACCCTTTAGTATGAGAGTATCCTCCTTTGGTAGGAATAATTGTAAATCCAGTTTCAAATTCTTCAAAAATAATTTTCTTTAATAAATGCGGTTTCTTCGTAAAAATATAAAATAATTTACTATCAGATATTCCATATAATAATTTATCAACAAACGTCGTACTAATTATCATAATGATAAGCGAATAGATTCCTTTTTCAATTGTAAATACATAAGTACAACAAATAATGACACAAACATTAACTATCATTAAACCTTTGGATTCAGGTATTTTTAAATATTTATTGAGTAGTTGCATGATAACATCATTGCCCCCAGTAGTATGCCCACTTTTATAAATTAAGCCATTACTTATGCCATAGAATATAGCAGTTAAGACAGCAGTTACTAACATTTCTTGAAATTGAAAATGTTCTAATAAAACATTGGCGATTGGTAAAGTAAAAGAAATCATCACGGGATAAAGAATTGTTCCCACAATAGTCTTTTTTGTGGTTTCCCAACCTAAGAAAATAAAACTAATAATTAATAAAGTAAAGTTAGTAACATAAATAAATATGGTTGGATTTAATCCTGATACTTCATGGACTAATATAGCAATACCACTCATGCCAGCGAAAGCAAAATCATTAGGAATTAAAAATAAGTTGTAGCATAAAGCTAAAAGAAATACACCAAAAACAAACATTAAACCTTGTATTATAATCTTTCTATTACTTTCTTCCATTATAGTTCAACCGCCTCTATAATAATAATTATAATAGAAATAATTAAAATTGGCAAATATTATCACAAAAATTTCATATAGTTTACTAAGAGGTGAAAAATGAACGGAAGTTACTATCAAAATCCCACTTTTCCTAATTCCACCAATTATCAAACACCACCAGGAAATATGGAATCAACGCAAATAGGCACATCCCTACCCATGGAACAAAGTTTTATTGAAAATATTTTACGCTTAAATAAAGGAAAAAAAGTTAAAGCTTATGTTTCTTATCCTGATTCTAGTGCTTGGCAAAACAAAATTTATGAAGGAGTAATTGAAGAAGCTGGTAGAGATCATTTAATTATTCGTGATCCTTTAAATAATAATTGGTATTTAATTAGAATCATCTATTTAAATTATGTGGAATTCATGGAACCAATAATTTACTCCCATGCTTATTCAGAAAAAACATATTAAGACAAAAAAATTTAGATAACAACTGTTTACCTAAATTTTTTATTTAATGATAAGTTTAATTCGGGTTTCTCTACTTTAATTGGAATATAATTTTCACGATTATCTAAAACCCTATTTCCACTTAAAAAATGAGTTTGGAAGTAATTTCCCGGAATAAAAGAACTGACATTAAAATAATCACTATGAAAATAATATATTTCATTTAAAAGCATTTGTTCTTCTTTAGTTAAAGTATCTAAATTGTAAAAAAGTAATTGGACTATAACATTTAAATTTCTTAAATGTCCTTGAAACTTTAACAAATCAAATTTTTGATTAAAGTCTAGTTTTTCACTTACACCAATACATTGTAAAACAAAGTTAAGAATATCTTTTACTTTAATTATACTTAAATCAATTTTAATATTTAAAGCTTCATTAATTTCTAAATCCAATTCATTTGTATTAATTTCTATTTTACATTTAGGAGGTATTTTTGCTAAAAATTCTAAACTACTTACATGGGTAAAAATATAATTATTCGTTTTGATATTTAAAGTACGTTCCGTGAAAGTTTCAATTATAGCTTCATTATTCATATTTATCCCCAAAAAATTTATAAATTTAAACCATCAATACTAGTATCATAAATCCATTTTTTTAAATCAGTATTATTGCCTGTTTCATAAAATTTAATTAATTTTTCAAAAAATAATTTTTGATTTTCTAAAGAAATAGTTATTATCCCACAACCATTATCAATCATTATTTTATTGGCTAAAAGCATTGCTACTCTTTTATTACCATCAATAAACATTTGTCTTCTCATAACCCAAAGCATAACTTCAATAGCTATTTCTGTACTAGTTTTTTCTGGTTGAGAAAGTAAATCTTGTAATTCTTCTTTAACTTGACTTTCAATAGGAAAATCTGGTTTCCATGTTGTTCCTCCAATATTTACAGGTGTTGTTCTTAATTTTCCTAAATTTTGATCTAGAACTAATTTATCACAAGTAAGTTTATGCAAATGACATAATACATTAAAATCACATTCTATTTCATCATTTTCTAAAATAAACTGCCAAGCATATTTTAAATTATTTATTGCAATTATATTATCAACTGTTAAGCCATTAACAATACCTCCCTCATAAATTGTTTGAGTTTCAGGATATGTTACACCAATGCCCTCTAAATTAGCACTTTTCCATATATAATCAACAATATTTCTTTTGGCTATAAATATGTTTTGTTCTCTTGTTAATTTAAATTTATTTTCCATATTAGCATCACTCCTCATTTAAGTAAAATATAGTTAACTTTCAATGTAAGTATATCACAAAAAAAAAGAAAACTCTATTACATAGATAAAGTTTTCATAATTCTTAATTATCTTGCTTCTTTAAATCTTTTCTAGTTGTTCCCATTTTAATTTTCATAAGTTCATATTTTTCTTTAGCAAGTTCTCGAGAACGTTCAATACCTTTATTTAAAACTTTTTCTAACATATCACTGTTAATAATTTCTTCATAACGTTTTTGAATTTCACTAATATGATTTACTACAACTTCGCTAACATATTTTTTAAATTCACCATAGCCTTTACCTTTAAAGTTTTCTTCTAATTCGGCAATTGGAACATTAGCAATAGATGAGGCAATATTAAGTAAATTAGAAATTCCCGGTTGATTTTCGGGATCAAAATGAACTTGATTTAGGCTATCAGTTGTAGCTCCTTTTATCTTAGAAGCAATAGTTTCTAAATCATCAAACATACTAATAACTCCCGTAGGATTTTCTTCAGATTTACTCATTTTTTTTGTTGGATTTTTTAAATCATATATTTTAGTTCCTGTTTCACTTAATAAAGGTTCTGGTAAAGTAAATGTTTCCCCATAACGATTATTAAACCGTTCAGCAATATTTCTAGCTAATTCTACATGTTGTTTTTGGTCGATTCCCACTGGAACATAATCACAATCGCAATATAATATATCAGCAGCCATTAAAACGGGATATGTTAATAAGCCAACTGAAAAATTAGCATTTTGTTTACTTTTTTCTTTAAATTGAATCATTCTTGAAGCTTCCCCATAAGTAGTAGTACATTCTAATAAATATGACATTGCTGGAATAAATTCATTTTCAGATTGAATATAAATTGTATTTTTTTCGGGGTCAATACCACAAGCAATATACATTGCAATAAATTTTCTAATTCTTTCATTTAACTCAATTGGGTCTTGATAAATAGTTAGGGCATGCAAATCAGCAACAAATAAGATTGAATCATATTCATCTTGCATATTTACCATTTGTTTTATAGCTCCAAGATAATTTCCTAATGTTAAATCACCCGTAGGTTTTAATCCTGTTAATATTCTTTTCATAATATCTCCCTCTTTTTGGCATAATTATACTCAATATACCAGTTTTTGTCAAAATTGTTATATTTTTATTTCAAATTTTTTATCTATTTTTGATGATATTACTTGTTTATAAAACAAATGTTTGATATAATATGTATGGAAATATTCAATAGTTGGGTGATTGCCAAACTTCTTAAAGAGGGGAGGCGATATAATGAATAAGAAAGATTTTTTAGTTTATGATATGTTGCTTAAATGTAGTTTCAAAAGAGGTTTATCCCTTCGCACACATCTAAGTTGGTTATATCATTAGATGTGTGTTATTACTATATCTTTTGATATAGTTTAAAAATCAGAAATCAGTTAGTTATGAAATTTCTTTCAAATTTCTGTTTTTCTTATTTCTTTATACCTAGTTGTTCTTCTGAATTTATAGAAACAGTAACATTGGTATTTTCAAAAGAAGCCTGTAGACTTTCTTGTATATCTTCACCAGTCATCACTTCATATTTACACTTACGGATTTTTATATTAGATGGTAATGATGAAATATATTCCGCTAAATTCTGTAATATTTCATCATTTGTAGAAATTTTTCCATCTTTAACTTGTTGTTGCAACTTCTTTGAATAACAAATTATTACAAATCTATTAATATTTTTTAAGCAATTACCAATCATATTTTTTTCAAATAATTGGAATTTTTTATCATCCATATGCTTAACTAAAAAATCTGTATTAGATATAAATTTCATTATCTCATCTTCTGATACATATTGTTTTAATTCATCAATTAATCCCTTTAAATTAGAATTTAAATAAAGCTTTTGCATTTTTTCTCTACCTATTATTTGTTCTAATTTTTCTGCTATAAACACTTGATATTCATAAGCACATGTAACAGAACTATCAGGTGTAAAATATCTTCGAGATAACAATTCTGTATATCCTTCATCTATTCCTCTTCCTAAAGAACCAATTCCATGTTTGAAAGAAGATTGATGAAACCCTGAATATCTTATTCCATCTTTATATATAGAACTAGCCATATGAAATAATTCGTGATAAATAGTTGATTCAGCAGTATCATCATCAACGGTAATTTCATTTTTCTTTGGATCATACTCGCCAGCAGTTTTTGATTTTAAAATTAAGTTTTGAATGCCAAAGTTTTTTGCTCTTGCCTTTAAATTATTTATATTAATATAAAAATTTGTTAAATCTTCTGTTGGAAAATTTTTAATTATAACATTAGCAAATCTTATTATAGATTCACCATATTTTGTTGCAACGATTTTATTGATATCAACTTCACTATATTCTAAAGTTAGCTCGGGTGGTAAAGTTACCTTAGAGATATTTTTAGGTTTATAATCCATATGAAGAGAATAAGTATCAAGCGTTTTGCTTGTAACATAATAAATAATTAATGGTTTTATAGCATCTAAAATTTCTATATAGTTAACTTGTTCTAATTGCATAATAAAATCTTGTATTGTAAATTTTTCTTTATTATCCATCATCTAATAACACATCCTTGCTGCAATTCCTTTAATCTTCTATCAACTTCATCCCATTCCTCGTCCGATTCTATAGAATCTAATTTAGTACTATCATAGGGATAGTAAATAGCTGCAAATATATTTAGATTTCCATTTTCATCATTTGTATTATCTGTGTAAACAATATAATTTTTATTTGTTTTTGTCCATCTAAAAGCAATTAAAATTTCATATTCTATTTCTTTGCCATTTTCATCAGTTAATTTCAATATCTTTTCGTTATCCATTTTAGGCTCCTCCCTACAATGAAATTATATCATATTTTGAAAAATATATAACATTTTTATATTAGCACTATCAACAGTTTTCTACCCTTCATATAATTTGGTACTTTGGCATAATAATATAACTCAACTTCTTTGGTAGTTCCTTTTTAGGTTGAAATTCCATTACTTTTTACTTTCTTTTCACAAAATAAAAAGATATGATTTTCACATATCCTTTGTATAATACTTAAAACTAATATTTTTAATCCACTAAAAATCTTAAATTTAAAAATATTTGAGAACACAGCTAATATTTAACTTAAAACTGATACTATAATTTTTAGGTTATCATTGAAATCACTAATGTTTGTAGTTTTTATTTTCACATCATAATTATCAATAATTCCTTTAAAATAAAGTAAATCTAGAATTTTTTTATTTTGTGTCATTTTGGGAAAGATTTTTTAATTTTATCTTTAGTAATTATTATCTTCTTATTAGTATTATTGCTATTTGTAGTTTTAATATGAAAAGAAAATCACCTAACTTCAGCATAGTTAGGTGAAGCAAAATTTTATGGCAACACTCAACATAGCACAATTGAATGTTTCCTTTTTTTTATTTTATGCAAGTTTCCTTGGCATATTCATAATATCATTTTTTTTGTCTTTTGTCAAAAATGTTATATCTCTACTCCATAATATTTAAAGTTTTGTATTTCATGTTCTAATGTCGTCGCTTCTCCATGTCCCGGATAAATTGTTGTATCATTTGGGTACTTGCTAATTAATTTTAAACTTTCTTTCATTTCTTCGTAATTTCCCGTTGGTAAATCACATCTCCCAATCGAATCTAAAAAAAGAAAATCTCCCGAAAATAAAACTTTGTCTTCCTTAAAATAGAAACTCACGGAATCACTGGTGTGTCCGGGTGTAGGAATAACTTCAAAAGGAAAATCTTTTATCTTTCTACTTTCCTTAAGATGAAAATATTCTTCAATTTTAGGTAAAGCTGTAACATGATCAAAATGATGATGAGTTATAAGGATACCTACTACATTTTTATTTTCACAAGTCTTAATTATCTTTTCTTCTTCAAAGCCCGGATCAATAATTACTGTTTTATTATTCTTAGTAACAATATAAGTATTGGTTTCTAAAGGACCAACGATTAATCTTTCAATATTCATAATTAAAACCTAAAATATATAAATGGATTATATGAACCAATTATAATTTCCATAATAGCTAAAATAAATAATATAATTAATAATATATCGGATACAACTGGATACTTTTCCTTTATTTTTTTATCTATTGGCATAACAAATATGATAATTAAAATAAAGGCTAAAATGGTACTGAAATTAAAGAAATTAATATAGCCAAATAAATTTAAATTACCTAAGCCATTTGCCATAAACATTGAAGAGAAGATATTAGTAATTTCATTAAATGTTAGACTTCTAAATAAAACCCAACCAAACATGATTATCACTAAAGTATAAATATGTCTAAATATTCTTGGTAATTTATCTAAATATTTTTTTAGAAATAATTTTTCGATTAAAAGGATTACTCCATAATATAATCCCCATAGAATGAAATTAACACTAGCCCCATGCCATAGGCCAGTTAAGCCCCAAACAATTAAAATGTTTAGAATAAATCTTGGCATCTTTACCCGATTGCCCCCTAAAGGGATATAAACATAATCGCGGAAAAATGTTGATAAAGAAATATGCCATCTATGCCAAAAGTCTGTTATACTTTGAGCGATATATGGATAATCAAAGTTTTCTAAATAATGGAAACCTAACATTCTTCCTATACCAATAGCCATATCCGAATAACCCGAAAAATCAAATAATATTTGGAAACTATAACAAATAATTGCTACCCATGAACCAACAAAACCATAAACACTAGCATTTTGACTTAAGATTTCAGTTGCAATTAAGCCCATTACATTAGCAATTAAGATCTTTTTTACTAACCCAACAATGAATCTTCTTACCCCAATAGTAAAATCATCCATATTTTCTTGACGATTATCAAGTTCATCTTCAATTGTTGCATATCTAACTATAGGACCCGCAATTAACTGTGGAAAAGCAATAATATAGCAACCTAAATAAATAATATTTTTTTGAACTTTAACTTTTCCCCGATAAACATCAATAACATAAGATAACATTTGAAAAGTATAAAATGAAATCCCAATTGGCAATATAATATTTGGTACTGGTAAATTTATTCTTAGTAAACTATTAATACTAGTTACAATAAAAGGAACATATTTAAATATTACTAATATACCTATATCAAAAATTAAAGTTAGAATAAAGGTAAATTTATTTTTATTCTTAGCTATCAATTTAGTTAAAATATAATTAACAAATATGGAAAATAAAACTAAAAAGACATAAATGGGTTCACCCCAAGCATAGAAAAATAAACTAAAGATAAATAAAACAATATTTCTAATACTTCTTTTTTTACATACAAAGTATGTTAATAAAAATAAAGGAAAAAATATAAATAAAAATATTAAACTTGTAAATTCCATTATTTACCTCCCAAAGCAGAAATATAACCATAATCATAGTTATCAAAGATTGTTGTTTGTGTTTCCATTAAAACTAAAACTTTTGTTATATTGTGTTCTTTAATATATTCATAAATATCCATTTTTTCAACATATTTAGGATTTAAGACATAAGTTTTATTAAATTCATTAGCGATTAAATAATCAATTTGCCAAGCATAAGAATCTCCAAGAATAAGTAAGTTATCTTCACCATTGCCATTATAAATTACTTCACTATATAATCCATTATAGTAACCTACATATTCATCATAAAATACACCTTTGTTTTCTTTTACGATTCTTGGTTTAAAATTAGCATCAGGATTTTCACCCTCCACCGTAGCATCAATTGTAACATCATCATTAATATACATAAACTTATCGCTTATCTTTTTATCAGCTACCATTTTACCTATAGAGCCATGATAAGTAACATCTGTTTCTACAATATCATAAGACTCACAATTTAGGTTCATCATCTCACAAATATCTAAATAACCTTGATAAGCTCCATAACTATTCCAATGATGGTCAGTTTTATAAAATAAATGTTGATATTCTTCTTGATCTTTAACTTGAAGTTCTCGAACACTTATATTATTTAAACGAGATACAAAATCTTCTTTTATTTCAAGCATATTTCTTAAACTATAAACATCATTAAATTCTTGAAATTCATATCTACTAGGTAAATATATGTATGTTTCTACTGTCTTACCTAAATCATTATAAAAATTAATTGCCTCATTCATTTTACTATTAATATACTCATCATTTTGATTAGTTTGTAAAATATAAAAGCCATCTTTATTTAAGAAAATAAATTCCCCATCACTATTTGTACCTAAGGGAGTAAACTCGTTACTTGTAAAATTTATTTTATTTTTTAATAAAGGATAATAACTATTTACTTCATTATATAAAAACAAATAATTTGTTAATTTCGTATTAATATTATTTTTTAAATTAGTAAATTTAGTATTAACTCTTTCAACAATATTTCCTTCAGGTTTTAATACCGTATATATATTACTATAATCTAATTTAACTACTCCTTTTTGAATTAAAAAAAACATAATAGGATACATAATTAAAAATAAAAATAATGTTCCTAAAAAAATATAAGTTATAAAATGTTTGTTTTTCATATCTATTCTCCTACCTATTAATTTTAACATTTTCTCATTATTAATGCTACATAATAATTGTTTTTATCTTTATTTTTGGCTATAATATTATTAATTGAAGGTGATAATTTGAAAAAAAGTGGATTGATGGATGGAGCTTTTATTGCTACTTTAGCCATTATTATTTCGAAAATTTTAGGAGTTTTATATGTAATTCCTTTTTATAATATAATTGGCGAAGCTGGTGGTGCTTTATATGGTTATGCTTATAATATTTATAATTTCTTTTTAATTATATCTAGTGCTGGTATTCCTTTAGCCATAAGTAAAATAACTAGTGAATATAATACTTTAAAACAAAATAAAGAAAAAACATTTATGTTTAAATATTCAAAAAAAATAATTAGGATATTTTCCATTGTCGCTTTTTTAATTTGCTTTTTTGGGGCGCCAATTTTAGCTAATTTAATTGTTGGGGATTTAACTAATGGTAATAGTGTTGCTGATGTTACTTTTGTTATCCGGTGTGTTTCTTTTGCCATATTAGTTGTTCCTATTTTAAGTATTTCGAGAGGTTATTTACAAGGGCATAAATATATTACAGCACCAGCAATCGGTCAAGTTATCGAACAATTTGTAAGAGTTCTAGTTATTGTTATTGGTTCATTCGTAGCTATCAAAGTATTTAATTTATCCGTCGTGCAAGCTGTAGGTATTGCCGTCTTTGGGGCTTGTGCCGGAGCGATAGTGTCTTATGCCTATTTACTATGGAAGATGAGGAAAGTTAAAAAAGAAATATTTGTCGAATATGAAGAAGTAGCTAAAGAAGAACGAAAGAAAATCTTAAAAAAATTGATTAATTATTGTATTCCTTTCATTATTATTAATGTAGCTAATACCATCTATAATTTTGTTGATATGGTTTTAGTTATTAGAGGTCTAAATCATTTAGGTTTCTCCGCCCAAGATATTGAAACTATTAGTAGTATCTTTACTACTTGGGGAGCAAAACTTATCAGTGTTGTTACAGCTATAGCAACCGGTTTAGTAATTAGCCTAATTCCAAACATTGTCGAAGCCTATACAAAAAAAGATGAAGAAAAAGTTAACGAATATTTTAATAAAATCTTACAAGTATTACTTTATGTTATCTTACCATTAACAATATTTTTAAGTATTTACGCTACACCAGTTTGGAGTGTATTTTATAACGAAAGTCATTATGGACCATTAATATTTAAATATACGATTCTTTTAGCAACATTAGATAGTGCTTATATTATGATTTGTAGTGCCTTACAAGGCTTAAGTAAAACTAAACTTATTTATACATCTGTTGCCACCGGTTTAATTACGAAAACTATTTTAGATTTACCACTTATTTATCTCTTTGCTAAAATTGGTATTCCAGCTTATTATGGTGCCATTTTAGCCACAACAATAGGTTATCTATTATCATTAATTATTCCACTTATAACTCTACATAAAAAATATAACTTTAGTTATAAGAAAACATTTAAATCAATACCTAAATTAGTCTTAACAACCAGTATATTAGTAATAATTAATTTATTATTAAAACCTCTTATTTTTAAACATTTAACTTCAAGAATAGAAATGCTTTTAGGTCTTGCTGTTGTCGGCATTATTTCACTTGTAATCTACTTTATCTTAAACAAAAAACTTTTAGTAGAACTTATGGGTGAAAAATTCTTTAAATTAAAAAAGAAAATTAAAGGAAATTAATGTTTAGTTAATTCCCTTTTTTGTTTATTATTTAAATTTACACCATACGTTAATTTTTTATTAATTTTCTTCACTAATACTGATTTATCAATCGCAACACTTGTATATTTTACTTGCAAATCTTTTCTTTTTATTATAATTGTTTCCCCCGTACTAAAGGTAAAAAGAATCGCATCAAGGTTTAATTCATAAAGTCTTGTCTTGGCGCTAGCAACCACAAAAGGATCTAAATAAGTTGCATTAATAAATGGATCTAATAGCCACAAAAGCGCATTAGGATTATTGTAAAAATCTGATTGATCAAAATTCTTAAATTCAACAGTTTTTAAATCTTTACAACCCCAAAATGAGAGAAGATTATAAATTACAAGCCAACTATTTTTTATTGGTATCGTAATACCTCGAATATGGGAAGAAGGCAAAAAATCTAAATCACAATATTCTAATTCATCATTTAATATTAATGTTTTAATTGAGGTAGACTCAAAGATATTACCTTTAAGTCTTTTCAAAGTTGAAGGCATTATTACATCCTTACCTTCCATATTTTTTTGCAATACATTAATAAAATTTCTAACATCATCAGATATATTATGTATAAATATGTTATTTATTATCTTTAACCCTTCAGGTAAAGTGTATCTAACAGCTTCACTTAAATAATCATGATTATATTTTTTTAAAAATAAATACAATCCTAAATCTTTCTTTTGATTTTGAATTAGTTTTAATTCATTTATTGTTTCTAATGGTAAATAATCGTTCCAATTAAATATTGGTTCATAAAAATTAACTTCCGGATAACTACTTTTTAAAACATAAATATTTCGATATATTTCTTTTAATGCTCGGGTATTAATGGAATCTGTAAAAGCTAATAATATATTCAATTTGTATTTATCGATTAATATTTCTTTAGGCTCATATTTACCATTTGTTTGTAGTTCTTTTTTTATTAATCTTAATAAATTAATAGCTATAATACTATCTATATTAAATTTTCTTTCTATATTGCCTAAATTATCCAAACTACTTAATTTTTTTATTATCTCATATATTATTTCTTTAAAGGTATTAATTTCTAATTCAGGTGTCGTATAATCCACAAAAACTTCAATTAATTTTGGAACACCATTTACATATCGCCAAGTTGTTAGAATTTCAAATTTTAAAAGATATAGTTTTTTTAAATCTTCATTATCAATAATGTTTTTTCCAAATTCGTAATAAAGATAATATTTTTTCTCTAACTTTTCTATTTTTTCTAAAGAATTTATATTATTTAATTCTTCTTTTAATTTTTTTACGTTTTCTTTAGTATTATAAACATATTCCTCTAAAGCTACTTCTACTTGTGCCATATCATTTAAATTATTTATTTCTATGCTTATTTTGCCAAAAGCTTGTTCTTGATATTCATTTAGTTCTTTTTTTCTTTTTTTAATTAAGGCTCCTTCTTTTTCTAAATCTCTTTCTTTCGTTATATCAAAATACTTCTTGCCATAATTACCTAAGCATACCTTTAACGTTTCTTTTTGATTCATTAAGATAATAAATACATTGGTTAATCTATTTACTTCGTTTATAATACTTATTCTTTTTGGTTTATTTAAAAAAGTTCTTTTTAATATTTCTTTTAAGGCTATTATTCTACTTACGACTTCTTCTTCTAGTTCTATTATCTTTTCATTATATATTGTAAATTTTCGCAGGATTATTAAAGCTTTTACTTTATCTTCTTCATCAAATATAACTTTTTCAAATAAATCATTACCTAAAGTATTTTGTTCTATAAGTGTATGAATCATCTTTAACTTATTATGTAATTCTTCACTTTTTAAATCTTTACTGGTTAATACTTTTTCTTTGATTAAAGTTTCTAAATATTCTTTTTTTCTTAAATTAATTAACAACAAAAACTGATTATTATTTTTAAAATAATCAATATCAGGAACTTTAGCTAAAGCATTTAAGCTAATTAGTTCCTGAGTTACAAATCTTTGCTTATTTTTCTTAAATAAATTAATTAATTTCATAACCTAAACCCTTTTTTGTAAGTGTTATTTTAGCATATATATGCTTTTAAAACAACGAAAACAGTAAAAAGAAAATTAATGTTTAGTTAATTTTCTTTTGGAATATTTTAAATATCTACCATCTGTTAATTCTTTATTAATTTTTTCTGCAAAAGCTAATATATCATAATATGTACTCATATATCGTACTTTCCAATTCTTTTTATTAATCTCAACTATTTCCCCTTCACTAAATGTAAAGATAATCTTATCAATGATTAATTTATAAGTTCTTATCTTCTCATAACGTTTTTCAATCCTATCATATACATTGGTATCTTCAACCAAATGATCTATTGTTATAAACGATTCTAATAACCTCTTTAGTCCTTCAATATCATTATAAAATTTCCATTGATCAAAATTCTTAAATTCAACAGTTCTTAAACATTTACAACTCCAAAAAGCAATGAGATTATAACCCGTAAATAAACTCTCTTTTGTTGGTATCGTAATACATTGAATAGAGGAAGAAGGTAAAAAATCAAACCAACAACGCTCTAATTCATCATTTAATATTAATGTTCGAATTGGAGTTGACTCAAAGATATTACCTTCAAGTCTTTTCAAAGTTGAAGGAATTATTACATCCTTACCTTCCATATTTTTTTGCAATATATTAATAAAATTTCTAACATCATCAGACATATTATCTATGTTGTTTATTATCTTTAAACCTTCAGGTAAAGTGTATCTAAAAGTTTCACTTTGATATTCATAACTATATTTTTTTAAAAATAAATACAATCCTAAATCTTTCTTTTGATTTTGAATTAGTTTTAATTCATTTATTGTTTCTAATGGTAAATAATCGTTCCAAGTAAATTCCGGTTCATAAAAATTAACTTCCGGATAATCACATTTTTTAACATAAATTTTTTTATATATATTTCCTAGTATTAATGATTGTATTGGTTTTGAAAAAGCCATTAATAAATTTAATTTAAATTTATTCTTTAATATTTCTAAAGCATTATACTTTCCATCTACTTGTAATTCTTGTTTTAATAATCTTAAAAGTTTTAAAGCATCTTTTCCAAACTCTTTTTGAATACCATAAAAACTATCAGTATAATTTCTTATGGCTTCTATTTTTTCATATATAAGTTCTTCGTAAGTTTCTAGTTCTAGTTTGGTAGTTTTTTCATTTATAAATGGTTCAATTAATTTTATTTCATTATGCCTATGCCTCCATGTTGTAAAAAACTTAAATTTTAACCGATATAACCTTTTTAAATCTTCTTTATTAATAATATTTTTACCAAATTCATAAAATATTTTATATTTATTTTCAAATTCTAAAATTTCTTTATAGACTTTATTATAATCTATCATTAGTGTATTTAATTCAACTTCTATCGAATAACAAAATATGGTTATTTCTTCCCAAAATGATACATCTTGTTTATAGTTATATACGTATTCCTCTAAAGCTACTTCTACTTTAGCCATATCACTTAAGTTATTTATTTTGATAATTTTTTTGCCAAAAGCTTGTTTTTGATATTCATTTAGTTCTTTTTTCCTTTTCCTAATTAAGTTGTCTTCTTGGTCTTTATCTCTTTCTTTGGTTATATCAAAACATTTTTTGCCATAGTTACTTAAACATACCTTTAATGTTTCTTTTTGATTCATTAAGATAATAAATACATTTGTTAATCTATTTATTTCATTTATGATACTTATTCTTTTATGTTTATTTAAGAATGTCCTATTTAATATTTCTTTCAAAGCTATTATTCTGCTTACTATTTCTTCTTCAAGTTCTTTTATTTTTTCGTTATATATTGCAAATTTTCGCAAGATTATTAAAGCTTTTACTTTATCTTCTTCATCAAATATAACTTTTTCAAATAAATCATTACCTAAAGTATTTTGTTCAATTAAGTTATGTAACATATTTAATTTATCTTGTAACTTTTCACTTTTTAATTCACTACTGGTTAATACTTTTTCTTTGATTAAAGTTTCTAGATATTCTTTTTTTCTTAAATTAATCAACAACAAAAACTGATTATTATTTTTAAAATAATCAATATCAGGAACCTTGGCTAAAGCATTTAAGCTTACTAGTTCCTGAGTTACAAATCTTTTCTTATTTTTCTTAAATATATTACTTAAAAACATAATTTAAATCTTCCTTATTTTGTTAATTTTCTTTTTTCTATTCCACGATATACAGCTATTTTTTTCTATCATTAAATTATTTATTCTCTCAATTAATTTTATTTTATCTTGATTATAATTACCATACACCATCCGAAAATTTTCTAATTTAATAGGATTTGGATATAATGAAGGATCACTAAAATTAAATACTAATTTAGCAATAGTTAATTCGTGAATAAAAGTTAATGTTCCATCCACCAAATAACCTTTACTTGTTATTTTTATATAAGGGCTCAATAAAAGCCATAAATTATCAATATTATTATAAAAACAAGATTTATCAAAATTATAAAAATACATTTCTTGTAGATTTTCATTATTAGGCTTATGATAGTCATGTACTAATGGCTTAACAGTTGATGATATTTCGATTTTTTTAATATTAGCACTAGGTAAATAATTAAAATTAAAATATTCTAGTCCCTCATTTAAACGTAATACTGGAATATATGTATCGCCAAATAAATCACCTGTTACACTTATTAAAGATTTAGGCAAAATTACTATTTTTCCTGCAGCATTTTTTCTAATAACGTCAACATATTTTAAAATTTTATTCTTTTTTTCAGAATTTTCGCGCACATCATTAGAATAAGTATCTGTTAAAATACAAATCTTATTTAATCCTTCCGGCAAAGTATAAGTATATTTACGATGTCCCTCAGTGTAGTAATGTTTTTTTAAGAATAGATATAAACTTAAATTCTTTTTTTGATTTTGAGCTAATTTTAATTCATTAATAGTTTCTAAAGGTAAATTATCATCCCATTCAAATTCTTTTTCGTAAAAATTAAGTTCGGGATAATCACACTTTTTAACATAAATTGATTTATATATATTTCCCAATACTGCAGTATTAAGCATTCCATATGGTCCATCTAATAATTGTGCATATAGTGGATAAGAAAAAGCCATTAATAAATTTAATTTATATTTATCTTTTAATATTTCTAAAGGATCATATTTTCCATTTGTTTTTAATTCTTCTTTTACTAATTTTATTACTTTAGAATAATCTTCTTTAAATACTGTTTTAATTCTAAATATAGTTAGATTATTATTACTTAATTTATTAATAAAATCAAATATTAATTCTTCATAAACTTCTAATTCTAATTTTGGTGTTTCTTCATTAACAAAGGACTCAATTAAATCCTTCTTTTGACAATTAATAAATGCCATAAATTTTAAATGATATATTCTTTTTAAATCTTCTTTATCAATTATATTTTTACCAAATTCATAAAACATTTTGCATTTATTTTCTAAGATTAAAATATCAGTTAATAGTTGTTCTACATCTTTAACTTGTTTATTTATGTCTTTTTCCATATGATTATATAAATATATAATTTCATCTTTTAAAGAACTATCTTTCCACTTATAATTATAAACATATTTCTCTAAAGCTACTTCTACTAGAGCCATATCATTTAAATCATTTATTTCTATGTTTATTTTGCCAAAGACTTGTTCTTGATATTCATTTAGCTCTTTTTTTCTTTTCCTAATTAAATCTTCTTCCTTTTCTAAATCTCTTTCTTTCGTTATATCAAAACATTTCTTACTATAGTTGCTTAAACATACTCTTAATGTTTCTTTTTGATTCATTAAGATAATAAATACATTGGTTAATCTATTTATTTCATTTATAATACATATTCTTTTTGGTTTATTTAAAAAAGTTCTTTTTAATATTTCTTTTAAAGCTATTATTCTACTTACTACTTCTTCTTCTAGTTCTATTATCTCTTCATTATATATTGTAAATTTTCGCAAGATTATTAACACTTTTACTTTATCTTCTTCATCAAATATTACTTTTTCAAATAAATCATTGCCTAAAGTATTTTGTTCTATTAAATTATGTAACATATTTAATTTATCTTGTAACTCTTTAGATTTTAATTCATTACTGGTTAATACTTTTTTTTGGATTAAAGTTTCTAGATATTCTTTTTTTCTTAAATTAATCAACAACAAAAATTGATTATTATCTTTAAAATAATCAATATTAGGGACTTTAGCTAAAGCATTTAAACTTATTAGTTCCCCAGTAACAAATCTTGTTTTACTTTTTTTAAATATGTTAAATAATTTCATAACCAAAACCCTTTTTGTAGTGTTTATCTTATCATAGTTATAGTTTTTTAGCAATAATTATTAAATTAAAAATCTATATGGACTATCTATCGTACCATAACCTAATAAATTTTTAGTAATTCTTATATAAAATGTAGGTCGAACAGAATAAGAAGCAGTTACATCACTACTATAAGTGCCATTATAACCTAAATATCCTGATTGATCAATACTCCAAACTCCATAACTATAATTCGAACGACGAGTTATAATCCATTCATTTTTTTCAGTTGAAGAATATAGCCAATTCTCACTTTTTGCAGTTTTATAGTCATAATAATTTAAAAATGTATTCCAATATTTTTGACTTGCAGAAAATCCATAATCACTACCATACATTAATCCGATGTTTGCTTTTGTAATAGTAGGATCTGCTAAATAATCAACTATTTGTTCAACTTTACCAATTTCATAATCATAAAATTGTTTTGGTAATTGGTAAGCATCACCCATAGACACTCCCCTTATTTCCCATTGATGTTCAACAATAAGTTTTTTAACAAAATCATCTAACTCATTATAAAATAATTCATTTAGTTCTTTTTTTAATGATGAATATTCCCATTCATTAACATAATGTCCATTTACTTTATCATCACTTGAATAATTATTCCATTGCTTATATCCCAATGAAGAGTTTTTTATTAATTTTATTTCATAATTACTTTCTTTATTTTTAAATAACCCTATGATTCGATATAAATTATTATCACTAGTACATACTTCTTCGTTTTTTATATTATCTAAACATACATAGTTATTTACTTTTTCACTTGCTCCTGCATATCGATATGAATAATCTTTAGCCTCTAAAGCATAGTTAGTTTCTTTTACATAATCTTTTTGTCCATCATGATATAGTAATGTTGGTTCTTCTCCTTCTTTATTTGCATCTGCTAGTAATTTACTTAATGCTAGTTTTTCTTTTTGAATTATTATTTTACCTTTTAATTCTTTTCCTGTATTTAATTGTTGATTAGTTTTTAAATTTTTAAAGACTATTGTTATTGTCCATGTGTCGGTTGTTATTCCTTCAGGGGCTGTTGTACTTATTGGTACATCTTCCGCTATGGTTATTAATCCCCTTTTTTCGGTTATATCATATCCGTTATCATCTTTTATTAATCCTTTTATTATTTTATTAAAACTTTCTGGTCCTTCTACTTTTAAATATAACTCTGGTATTGGAGTATATGTATCGAGTATTCCATTTGTTATATCTTGTTCTTTATCTTCTTTCTTTAAATATATTTTTGTATCAGTATCTTTTTTATATGAACTATATTCTAGATTATTACTTGTTATATCTAAATATACATTATATGTATCATTGGCTATATGATTTGTATTATTTGCTGTTAATATTGCTGAAGCTGTTGCTGTCTTACTTAAGTCTTGACCATTTTCTTTAAAATTATCAGCACTAGCATTAATAGTAATATTACCTTCTGTTGCAAATACTAAATGATCAGTGGTACCTGATGTTATATTTACACTTGCATTAGTACCATTTTTTACTTGAGATTGTAGGTAAGCATAAGTTGCTCCTATTACTAAAGATATTAGTGTTACTATTGCTATTATCAAATATATTATATCTTTTTTCTTATTTGTCATTTATCTAACACCTCTATCATAGTTATCATAACCTAATTTAGGTTATAAGTCAATAACTTATTTTAAGTTATGATACGATTAATTTAGTGATAAATATGAATAGATTAAGGGAATTAAGAGAAGATAAAGATTTATATCAAAAGGATGTAGCTAAAGTATTAAATATGAGTCAAACTGGTTATTCACAATATGAAACTGAAACTAATGATATACCTACTGATATTTTAAAAAAACTAGCTGACTTTTATAATACAAGTATAGATTATTTATTATATTTAACAGATGAAAAGAAACCATACAAAAAATCTATTATGAATAATAAAGTAAATAAGTAAAATACTTAAAAAGTTTTTTCACTTAACTGAAAAAACTTTTTATTTTCAGAACTTTTTTCAGTTAAATGAAAACTAAAAAAGATAATAACTCAATCATTATTACCTTTTACTCTTACTAAACCTTTATTAAATTCTTCGGATAATTTTTTAGTATCAATTAAATTATCAATACCTAATTCTTCTAAAGCGCTATTAAAATCTTCTTCTAAAGAATCTCCATATATCCCCATATTTCGAGCTTGATCAAAAAAAATATCTTTATCTCCAAAGTTTAAAATACTTTTGCAAGTTGACTCACTACATGTAGAGCCATAGCCATCATTCCAACTTCTATAGGTAACATCTTGAGTTTCTAAAACTCTAAACAATATTCTTCTTAAAAACTCAACGCGACAAAATACTTTATACAAAGAACTCATATCTAAATATTTACCATATTTTTTTATATTTATAACAATATAACTTTTTTCATCATAAATTTCTGATAATTCAAAAGTATTTAGTTCAACATTATATCCGGCTTTTTCTAATGCCTTTAAAACATTAGTAATTATAATCGCACGATTAAAAATTTGGCTTTTGCTAGTAGTCCAAGAATATGATAAAGCTGCATGACATCTAATAAATTTGGGAACTTTTATTTTTTCTTCTGTTTCATAACATAAAGGGGCACCAGCACAATAATCCGGAATATTTAAATGTCCTCCGGCTACAGTTTTAACTGTTTTATAAATGTGAACATCCCTTAAATAGGCATTATCAATTCCTTTTTGTAATTCTAAAAATTCTTGATATTTAGGGTCATAATCTTTAAGCAAATCTTCCACAGCTTCTTCATATGGTTTACCTGCAAAATCAAAGCTATTTTCAACGCTATGTAAGGTATAAAATATATCTCTATTGATATCTGGATCACTTTTTAAAAAATTATATAAATCGGCGAGAGAATTAAATCTCGCTGTATAAATGACAAAACCATCCCTTTTTTCTGGAGGAAATACATTGTTAGGGAATCTTTTAACATTATCAGTTGCCATTATCTACCTTCTTATTTGGCTTCTTCGACGCATACAACCTTGAATAAACTTTCTAGCTAATAATTTTTCATTAGCATCTTTAAGTAATTTAGGAGTTTCAATATTATCATCTAAAGAAATTTCTCCAATATTATAAAATTCTCTAAATTTCTTTTCTAAGAATTGTAAATAAACATCATCTTTAATTTGAATAAATTTTTCATCCATTATTTGGTCAACATTTTTACTATTATGATTAATATATCTAACAATTGATGAGGCATCTCTGGTTGTTCCTATACCTTGAGCGGTATCTAAGCCACGAGAAACTGACCAAGCATCACAAGCCAATCTAAATTTAACAAAGAAATCATACCAACTAGTGTTATCGCCAAATATTCCTTTTTCAATCCGATTATCATAGTTATATTTTACCGGTGTTAATCTTTCAAGAACTGATTCATCGGATTTACCACGAGCTGAATATTCACCAGTTTCTCCAAGGCCAGAAGTATTACCAGTAGCTATCAATCTAAAATTAGGATTTACTTGAACGGGAGTATTTTCCGCGAAAGTAACAAAACGAGGTATTTTAGGTTTTTCAATAACATCTAAAAGAGCTGAATAAAGACCATTAATAACAACTTGGGTATCAGTATTACCATTATCAAATTCTTCTAAAGATAGTAAATAGCCATAAGCAAGAGCGACAAAAGATTGAGTTGCTCTAAAATTACCATTAGGGTCATTATAAGCCATAATACTATATTTATCGGTAATCTTACCATTATCAGCAACTTTTATACCTAATAGTGAGGCAATTTGACCTATAGCATAAGACTTTCCACAACCAGATGGTCCCCATAAATAAGGGAAATCCCCTTCCATTAAATCAACAACAACTTTCATTGTCATTTCGTGGAATAATTCGCCTTCAGCTTCTCTTCTTTCCTTTTCTTTTAAAATCTTATCGATTCTTTCACTAAAAGGAATACTTTCATCAAAAGCATATAATATTTCATGCGAAATCTTTTCTTCAGGAACCACAACATTAACTTCTGGGATAACAACTTTATTTATTTGTGGAATAACTATTCCTTCAGCAGGAACTACTTGTTTACCACTTTTTTGATATTCTTCTAACATTTCTCTTAAAGCAATTATACCTGTTTTAAAATCTTCGTCTTCTTTCGTAGCTTTCAATAATTCTTTAAAATTATCTTGATTTAAAACATAATCTTTTAATTTACTAATACTAGCTTCAGATTCATCCCTTATTTTAACTAAAGAACGAGTTGTATTAGCGGATAAAGTATCTGCAAAAAGTTTTAATTCATCAATTCTTTTTTGATATCTACTTAAAATTTCATTAAATACGGAATCGCTTTTAGTTTGTAAATCTTGTTTAATTAATTTTAAATATTCTTGTAATTCATCAACAATATCTGTTTTTAAAGTTTCTTTTAAATCTTTTATTTCTTTAATAATATTTTCTTTTTCCGTTAGAACATCATTTTTAGCACTAACCCCAGCATTATTAATATCGTCTTTTAAATTACTTGTTTGCGTTAATAAATTTTCAATTCGCGTAATTAAATTTTGAGCTTTACGCGCAGAATCAGCAATCTTAGCTAATTCTTTTTCATCTAAAGGATAAATACCTACTCTTTTTTTAGCTTCTGTAACTCTACTATTTATATAATCTTCAATATCAGCATTATCTGTTGCTACTAAACTTTCTAATCCCATAATGAATGATACAACTTCGGCCTTTAATATTTCATTGGTATAACAATAAGGCCCAACATTAACAATAAAATTAACTATTTCATCATAATGCTTGTATATTTCTTCATTATTATAGATTAACATTAATATTTCAGTTACATCCCTACTTGTCGCAAATAAAGCATATAATTTTTCTTCTTTATTACTATCATCTAATAATAGTGGTATTTCAATAAAATGATTAACTATCATATTTTTAATACCTTCATAATTTTCAGTACTTTGTCCTTCAGGTAAAAAGAACTTAACTTTAGCAATCAAATTATTAAAAATTGTTTCAAATTCTTCATAGTTTTCATAATCTAAAGTAATTAGTTCTAAGATTACTTTTTCTAAAAAATCATATTCAATAAAATCATTATTTCGATTCTTATTTTGAACATTCTTTAAATAATTAGTTAAAAAAGTAATTATTTCATAATCAAGGCTACTTGCTTTAATTAATTTAAATAAGTTTTTATAATTCTTTTCTTGTTCTGTTTCGTTAAATAATCCCATATTTATTTCCTTCTTTCTAATATTAATAATTTATCAGTATTAATTACATCAGCATTACTTAAAATATCATCATCTTTATTTATACTTTTTAGTTTTTCTTTTACTAATCCCTTAATACCATCTTCACTATAGGCTACATGATAAAAATGTTTGTTATTCAAATAAGTTAAGTATAGATAATTATTATCAGTACCTAAATCAGCGAATGAACTTTCTATAACATACAATTCTTTATTAAGGGGTATTCCTATCATTGATTTACGATTGTTTATAATTATTAAAGAACCAACAATCTTTGTAAATTTATCTTTCCATACATATTTCTTGGAATAATTATCTTTACGATAAAATGCCTCATCTTTTACTAACAAATACATACTTTCATTTTCAATTATTTTAGAATCATCATCTAAAGATTTTTCTTTACTACTTATGCCATAATAAGCATCCCATGGTAACTTAAACCATTGTAAACTCGCTTCATAATCTAAATTACTTAAATTTAAATATGGACATTCTACCACTCGTAAATCTTTATTTTCATAATGAATTGGTACTAAATTTTTCTTTAATTCCGTGATTTCTTTAACAATACCATATGTTATTTTATAGTTAGCTTCATATTCTACATCAGGTTCTAATTTCATGATTACTGCAATGGAATCTTCTTTAAAGTCAATTGCCATTACCATAGAATATTTTTTCTTATCAATAAGACTTATATTTATTTTATATTTATTATCATTTTCTTTTTGAAAAAATAAACTAATATTAACATCTAAGCCATCTAATTTAGCATTAATAATATAATAGTCTCGATACCCTTGAAAAAGATTACCAATATTTAATACTCTATCTGTGTAATCATAAAACTTTTTTAAATGATAAGTGATAATTGGTAATATACCTTTTACTTCATCACTTTGAAAAAATAAGGAATTATCATAACTTTTTTTATCTTGATAAAATTTAAAGTATTTATTGTCATTTATTAGTTCACTACTTTCCAAAATTGCTTTTGATCTTTCGTCAATTTTGATTTGTGTTTTTTTACCAAAAGGACCTTCTAAAATATTATTTTTTTCATCATTGTATACTTCCATTACTTTTTTTACATAGATATCAAAATATTTTTCTTTGGCTGTTATATTTAATTGTTTGCCTCCATCATAGGTAATCATTAAAGCCGGAACAATCATTTTTTCATTATTCTTAACATCTGTCATATCCCAAAATTTAATACTTCTTAAATTGCGAATATTATTTATATTAATCAAAGTAGAATCGGTAACTTTTATTTGCATAATTTCCCCCATTAAATTTTAGGGTAGTGTGCATAGTTTATATACAAACTACCTGTTTTTTTCTTTATTTTATCTATAATTTCTATATATTTTCTTTA
>CANPZG010000018.1 GCA_947588765.1 uncultured Bacilli bacterium | reverse complement strand
CGTTAGAAATCATAGTACAATGCTGTTATAAAACTTTTTGCTTGCGCAAAAACTTTCATAACTTGCTATACATTATATCTTATTTTTGCTTATTTTTGTAGTATAATATAGGAGAACTGAGGTGGAAGACATGTTATATGAAAAATTAAAGACTATACCCCATTTACCAGGTAGTTATCAAATGCGTAATGCTAATAATGTCGTAATCTATGTTGGTAAGGCTAAAGATTTATATAAACGGGTAAATAGTTATTTTAAAGGTAATGTCACCGGTAAAACTGCTAAATTAGTTAGTGAAATAACTGATTTTACTTATATAACTACTTCCACAGAACAAGAAGCTTTTATTTTAGAAATAAACTTAATAAAAGAATATAACCCTAAATATAATATCTTACTTAAAGATGATAAAACATATCCCTATATTGAATACATTAGAAAACCATATCCGAGATTAAAAGTATCAAGATATACAAGTATTAAGAAAAAAGATAAAAAGATTTTATTTGGGCCTTATCCTAATGTATATGCGGCAAGAAGAATAGTTAATTTAATTAATAGATTATATCCTTTAAAAAAGTGTGAAGGTAAACCTAATAAAGTATGTTTATATTACCATATAAATGAATGTCTTGGTTACTGTACTAATAATGTTAATAAAGAAGCTTTAAAACAAATGGAAGATGATATTTTAGCTTTTCTTAGGGGTAATAATAAAATAATTAAAGATAAAATAATGGCTAAAATTACAACTTTAAGTGAAAATCTTAATTTTGAATCAGCTCTAGAATTAAAAAATGAATTAAAGTTTATAAATGTTATCTTAGACCGTCAAAAAGTAGAAATTCATGATTATATTAATCGTGATGTTATTGGTTATTATTTAAATGATGGCATTGTTTCCATCCAAATTTTATTTATTCGTAATGGTAAAATTGTTGGTGGTAGCAATGAAAAATTTTATTTAATTAGTGATTTAATTGATGAAGTTAATTCCTATATCTTTAATTTTTATTCTAAGCATGAAATACCTAAAGAATTACTTGTCGATAAATCTTTAGATGTAAATATTATTGGTGATATTTTAAAAACTAAAGTTTATGTCCCAATTAAGGGTAAGAAAAAAGAATTATTAGATATGGCTTATAATAATGCTAAAATTGCTCTAGAACAAGAATTACAAATTATTGAAAAGAATGAAAGAAGAACTGAAGGAGCTAACGAAGAATTAAGAAATTTACTGCATTTGCCAATATTGGATAGAATTGAAGCATTTGATAATTCTAATTTATTTGGATCTTTCTCGGTAAGTGGCATGGTTGTTTTTATTGGAGGTAAACCTGCTCGTAAAGAATATCGTAAATATAAAGTAACTGTCGATAAAAATGATGATTATAATACCATGAAAGAAGTTATTTATCGCCGTTATTATCGCGTTTTAGTGGATAAATTAACGCCACCAGATTTAATTTTAGTCGATGGGGGTATAAATCAAATTAATGCTTGTAATGACATTTTACATACTTTAAATTTAAATATTAAAGTATGTGGCTTAAAAAAAGATGATAAACACCGGACTAATGAACTTATTGATGGTGATACTCTTGAGGTTATATCTATTCCTCGAAGTAGTGATATTTTCCATTATTTAACGAGAATTCAAGATGAAGTCCATCGTTATACCATCAATTATCATAAACAAATTAGAAGTAAAGGTAGTATTGCGAGTGTTCTTGATAATATCGAAGGCATAGGTAATATTCGTAAAAAAACTTTAATTAAAAAGTATGGAAGTGTCGCCAAAATGAGGGAAGCCACAGTTGCAGAATTAAGTCAAATAATTCCTTTAAATGTAGCCCAAAATTTAAAAAATTATTTAGATAATATGAATCTTAAATAACTCTTTTCTAAAGTTTTAAAATGTGATAAAATATCTTAATAAAGAAGAGTGATATAAATGAAGTTAATCTCCTTAAAAAAAGATGAAAATATTAAAGTAGCTCTAGATATAAAATCTTTTTTAAATCCAGATTATGTTTATATTCCTTCATTTTCTAAAAAGATAATTGTTAAACAAAATGCTAAAGTAGTAAAAGGGGATTTATTATTTAATAATAGCAATGAAAAAAGTCCTATAAGTGGGGAAGTTATTGGCCTAAAAAAAATGCAAGCGAGTGGTAAATATACTGATTGTGTTGTTATCAAAAATGATTATCAAGAACAAAGTCATAACTTAAAAAGTCCTAATATATCCAAAATAACAATTGATATTTTACTTAATGCTTTAGAAAATCATCACGATAAAGAATTATTTCAAGTATTTAAAAGTCTAAAAAAAGCCCAAAATATAGTGTTAAAAGTTTTTGATGAAGAACCATATACGAAAAATAGTATTATGCTTTTTAAAGAAAACTTAAATGAAATATTAGATATGGTTGATGCTTTACAAATTCTTTATCATAGTAATAAAAATATTATTGTGGTTAAAGGTAAAGAAAGTTCTATTATTAATGAATGCTTAAATACCATTGGAAGCTATCCAACTTTAAAATTATCTTTAATTGATGATTTATATTTTATGAATACTAATAAATATTTATTAGATTATTTACATTTAAATGAATATGAAACTTTAACTTTAAGTGTATATGATGTCGTTAAAATATATAAATATATTTATCATAATGAAGATGAATATGAAAAAACTATTACCATATCTGGTAATGGAATAAAAGGTAATGGTTTAGTTTTAAGAGTAAAAAAATATACATCTTTAAATGAAATATTAACTAAATATGTTAAAGCAAATAAGGATAGTTTATATATTGAAAATGGCCTACTAACGGGATTTTTAATAAATAAAGATGATGCTATTGTTAGTGATAATACTAAAGTAATTAATATCATGAAAGATTCTAAATATAAGGAAAGTGCTTGTTTTAATTGTGGTAAATGTTTGTGTATTTGTCCAGTTAATATTAATCCTATTAAATGTTATAAACAAAAAGAAAAAGATAAAAGATGTATTAATTGTGGTTTATGCAATTACATATGCCCAGTTTATCTTGATTTAAAGAAATATGTTCGGGGTGAAAAATGAAGAGTTTAATTCATAGTGAAAAAACTAAAAATAAAATAGTTTTAGAAACTTGTCTGCTTATTTTACCATTGTTTTTATATGCAATATATAAAAATGGATATCTTTTATATCAAAGAAATTTAATTTCCTTAATCGAAGTATTTAAACCATTATTATATTTAGGTATTAGTTTAGTTATATATGAAATTATCAAGATAATATTTAAACATCATTTTGTGATTGAATATGATTTAATTTATTATTTATTAATTGGCTTAATGGTTATGCCTAATACTAATATTTATTATTATAGTGCTGTTGTTTTTGGAATCTCTTTATTATTTTCCTTGTTTTTCAAAAGATTACCAATTAATCAGTTAGCTGTAATGAAACTAGTCTTAACTTTAGTGGCATATTTAACTAATACTTATGAATATCGTAATTTATTAGAATTAAAATATAGTTTTTCTTTTAATTATTTTGATTTATTGATGGGACACCAAATTGGAGCAATTGGCACAACTAGTATTATTTTAGTCGTAATCATTTATTTTATTTTAAGTTATCGCCAAAATATAAAAATTTTAATTCCAATCGTTAGTTATATTACCTTTTTAATTGGGAGCCTAGCTTGGATTTTTTACACACATAATTTTATTTTTGAAAATATTTTTAATGCTAATGTGATATTTGCTTTGGTTTTAGTAGCAACCGATAATATGAGTAGTCCCAATGGTAGAGTAGCACAGATAATTTATAGTGTTATTATTGGAATCTTGACGATTATTTTTAGTTTAACTATTAACTATTATGAAGGAGTATATATTGCTATTCTTATAGCGGGAATTTTTAAAAATTTAGACGAATATTTGGCAAATTTGTTAATTTTTTCAAAAAAATGACAAAAAAATAAAGGAAATTGAGGGGTAGGCGGAAATATTATATAAGTAGAGGGATAATTATGGCCTATATAAATGAAACTGACGTTCAAAACATAAGAGAACAAGCTGATATTGTCGATGTACTATCAGATTATTTAACATTGCAACCAAAAGGTAAAAACTATGTGGCCTTATGTCCTTTTCATAATGATCATAGTCCTAGTTTAATTGTTTCAAAAGATAAACAAATATTTTCATGTTTTCGTTGTCAAATAACTGGGAATGTCTTTAGTTTTATTATGCAATATGAAAATGTTAGTTTTCAAGAAGCTATTCAAACTGTCGCTAAAAAGATTGGCTATAATTTAAAAGTCACGGGTGACGTTACTAATCAAGTTCATAAAAAAGAATATGAAATATATAATTTAGCGACGAAATACTATATTAACAATTTAAATACGAATGAGGGAATACCCGCGAAAAAGTATTTAGAGTCTCGGGGTATAAACGAAGATATAATTAAAGAGTTTAAAATTGGTTTAGCAACTAATCATCCACGGAATCTATATCAATTGCTTACAAAAAAAGGTTATCCTTTAGAAGATTTAGATAGCCTTGGCCTAATTAATAAAAGTGGTAGTGAGATATATGATGTCTTTAGTAGTCGGGTAATGATTCCAATTACGAATTTTAATGGCGAGGTAGTGGCTTTCACGGGTCGAATCTATAATGGTGAGAATACGGCGAAGTATTTAAATACCAAAGAAACTAAAATATTTAGAAAAAGTAATATCTTATTTAATTATGCTAATGCTAAAAGAGCCATCAGAGAAAAAGGCGAAATCATTATTGTCGAAGGAAATATGGATGCTATCATGGTTAGTGCTAAAGGCATAAAAAACGTTGTAGCTTTGATGGGAGTCGCCTTATCAAACGAACAAATAAAAGAAATAAATAAATTAAAAGCTAGAGTTGTCTTGATGCTTGATAATGATGAAGCCGGACTAGAGGCTACCAAAAAAGTCGGGCAAAAGTTAATTGAAAATAATATTGATACCTTTGTAGTCCGGCTTAATGGAGCAAAGGATCCTGATGAATACATTCGCAGCTTTGGAATTGATGCTTTAAACGATAATATTAAACATGCTCAAAGTTACTTAGATTTTATTTTAAATGCTCTAAAAGCAAATAAAGATTTGCAAAATATTCAAGATGTGGTAAAATACATCAAGGAAGTTTTGCAACAAGTCTCATCTTTAGATGCCCTAACGAAAGATACAATTATTAGTAATCTAAGTCGGGAGTATCAACTTGATAAGAATATCCTAATGCAAAACTTAAAAGAAAAACCCCAGGAGGTTAAAGAAAAAAAGGAAGAAAAGGTAATAAGTAAGCCTAGTAAATATTCTTTGGCTAGCGAAAAAATCCTTTATGCGATGATGTGTGATAGTAAATACATAAGAATATATAAGGAAAAATTAGGTTATTTTAAAGAAAAAATTGAAAGAATAATTGCTAGTGAAATAGTTTATTATAATAATAACCATAATGGTATTAATCTCGCGGATTTTAATACTTATATTTATGATAAAGATGAAATAAGAGATAAAGTAATGGCTATTATTGCTCGAAATGATGGTGATATAACCACAGATGAAGTAAATAAATGTATTGATGTTGTTTTACAAGAATTAAAAAAGGATGAAATCGAATCTTTGAAAAAACAACTAAAAGGTGAAACTGATATCAATAAAAAAATGGAAATTTTAGCCAAAATAACAGAAATTAAAAAGGAAGTGTAGATATGAAGGAAGTTAAGACAATAAAAACTTTAAAAGAAAGAGAAGAAAGTTTAATTAAATTAGGGAAAGAAAAAGGATTTATTACTTTTGAACAATTAGCGGATGAATTAAAAGGTTTAGATGTTGGACCTGATGATTTAGATGAATTATATAATAAATTTGTCGAAAATAATATTCAAGTAATTCCAGAATCTGATGTTGATGAAAGTGGTCATGCTAAAGTTAAAAATGAAGTTGAAGATATTATCTTAGTTGAAGAAGATATCACTAAAGATACAAATATTAATGACCCAGTACGGATGTATTTAAAAGAAATAGGTCGTATTTCTCTATTAAGTCCCGAACAAGAAATGGAAATCTCGAAAAAAGTTGCTTCAGGAGATGAAGAAGCTAAAAGAATTTTAGCGGAATCAAATTTACGGTTAGTTGTAAGTATTGCCAAAAGATATGTTGGTCGTGGTTTACTTTTCTTAGATTTAATCCAAGAAGGAAACATTGGCTTAATGAAGGCTGTTGACAAATTTGACTATGATAAAGGTTACAAATTCTCAACTTATGCTACTTGGTGGATTCGGCAAGCAATCACGAGAGCCCTAGCGGATCAAGCCCGGACCATCAGAGTACCGGTTCATATGGTTGAAACAATTAACAAGTTAACAAGAATTCAAAGACAATTAACTTTAGACTTAAATCGTGATCCTACTGAAGAAGAAATAGCTAAAAAAATGAATATTTCTCCCGAAAAGGTAAGAGAAGTTTTAAAAATTAGTCAAGAACCATTATCTTTAGAAACTCCAATTGGCGAAGAAGAAGACTCTAACTTTGGGGATTTCCTAAAGGATGAATCATGTCTATCTCCAGAAGAATTCACGGAAAACGAAATGTTAAAGAAAGAAATAAAAGAAGTTTTAATGTCTTTACAAGCGAGAGAACAAGAAGTTTTAGAATTACGTTTTGGCCTTATCGATGGAACTTGTCATACTCTTGAAGAAGTTGGGAAACGCTTTAATGTTACTCGTGAAAGAATAAGACAAATTGAAGCTAAAGCCTTAAGAAAATTAAGACATCCATCTAGAGCTAAAAAATTACGTGACTTTTTAGGTGAATAATGAATTCTTCTAGAATTCAAAAAATTGCTTCTTTAATAACAAAAGATAATATTGTTATCGATATTGGAACCGACCATGCTTATTTACCAATCTATTTAATTACGAAATTAGGTTTTAATAAAATAATAGCAACTGATATATCCCAAAATGTATTAAAACAAGCGATAGCTAATATTCAAAAATACCATTTGGAAGGTAAAATAAAAATTTATTGTACAGATGGTTTAAAAAATATAAATGAAAAATATGATACGATTGTTATCGCTGGTATGGGAACTAATACGATTAAGAATATTTTAAGTAATGGTTCATTATGTAAAGAAATAATTTTACAAAGTAATAATGAATTACCAAACTTGAGACTATTTATGCAAGATTTCGGTTATAAAATTATTAAAGAAGAAGTTGTGTTAGAAAAGGGTAAATATTATGTGATTATTAAGTATCACGAAGGAAAAGAAAAGTTAAGTTATGAAGATATTTACTTTGGTAAACATCGAAATAAGGAATATTTAACATATTTATTTAATAAAAAAAGCAAAGAGTATTCTTTGAATAAAAGAAATGATTTAAAAATTTATTTGGAAAAATTAGAAAGGTTTATTGAAAAAATACCGGATTAGATGTTGGTTTATAACTAGTATTTAAACTGGTATTTTTTACTTTGTTAGAATTTATTTTAGGTGAAGAATTATTTGCATTTAAGGGAGTAGAGGAGAACTCTTTTAAAACAGCCATCATTTTTCTAGCATTAGATATCATTGGTTTAGCTTGTTCATAAATGGGAATCACTTGATTAGCAAAATTTAAAGTTTTACTTATTCCTCTTAGTACTCGGCCCATACTTAAAGCATTAGTAACAGGTGTACCAAACATATTTATCACCTAGTAATAGTATATGAAAAATATTTAATTATGTTAAAAGTTTTTGCCTAAATTTATATTGTAAAAATTAAATGTTTTTGTTATACTTATTATGTATAATAAACGGGTGGTGTGATAAATGAATACTGAAACAAAACCAAGTTCAAATATGAATGCCTTAGTTTTACCTTTTTATACTATAGCAAATATATTTGTTTTTGCTGCGAAAGGATTTAAAGCATTATTTTATGATTTATGGGTAATTTTATTTAACTCTGCAAGTTATTCGTTTGATAAATTATATAAATCAGCGAAAGATTTTTCTGATGATTCTAATGATATATATGAAAGAACTAAAAAAGCCCGAAAAGTAAAACAATATCATTATAGTGATAAAAAATTAGCTAGCTTAGAAAAACAAAAAGCTCTATTACTAAAAGATTTACAAGAAGCAGGAGCAAATCGTAGTAAAGAACCTCATATGTATTTATTTACAGTTAGGGATACAAGAAATGGGCGAATATTTACGGAAACTATGCCTGGTTTTTCTAAACTAGATATTAATTCCTTTTTACTTAATGAAGGATATGAAGTTTATAGTATTAAAACTAATAAATATTTAGATATGTTAAACCAAAAAACCAATTTCTTTGGTAATCAAAAAATGAGTACGAAAGATTTAATCTTCTGGTTAACCCAACTTTCAACTTATATTAAAGCTGGTTTAACTTTAAATGAAGCTATAAAAATATTAACTACGCAAATGAAAGGAAATAGTTCTAGAGAAAGAGCTTTCCAATCTATATCTTATGAATTAACTTTAGGGGAACCTTTTTCTGTTGCACTAGAAAAACAAGGGGCAATGTTTCCCGCACTATTAATAAATATGATTAAAGCAGCCGAAGCAAGTGGTACTTTAACCGAAACTCTAGATGATATGGCTGAATATTATACCGAAGTAAATAGTACCAAAAAAGAAATGATTAGTGCCATGACTTACCCAACCATAATTACTGTATTTGCTTTGGTAGTTGTAGCTTTTATTCTAGTTTATGTTGTTCCGCAATTTACAGAAATTTATGAAGATTACGGAGCTGAAATTAATGGCTTTACTTTGTTTATTATGCATGCGAGTGATTTTTTAAAAAATAATATTTTAATGATTATCTTGTTTGCTTTATTAATTGTTTTATGTATTGCCATAGCTTATCGGTCATTAAAATTATTCAGAACTTATTTCCAAATCTTATTAATGCATATTCCCGTAGTTAAAAATGTTATTATTTATAAAGAATTAACTATTTTTGCTAAAACGTTCTCGTCACTACTCCGGAATAACGTCTTTATTACTGATAGTATGGGTATTTTAAGTCGGATTACTAATAATGAAGTATATAAAGCCATCCTTTATAAAACAATTAATAATATTGTTAAAGGGGAAAAAATATCTGAAGCATTTAAAGATCACTGGGCGGTACCAGATGTTGCTTATTACATGATAGTTACTGGAGAATCTACTGGTAGACTTGCTGATATGATGCAAAAAGTTAGTGAATATTATCAAGAATTACATAGAGGAATTGTTAATAACTTAAAAGCATTTATTGAACCAATTATGATTTCATTCTTAGCTGTTGTAGTTGGTGGTATAATTATTGCCGTTATTATACCGATGTTTGGTATTTATAATACAATTCAATAGGATTAATTATGGCTATTGTATTCTTTATTGCTGGCTTATTTCTTGGCTCTTTCTATCTAGTTTTGGGTTTAAGATTACCAAAAAAAGAAGATGTAATTTTTTCACGAAGCCATTGTGATAGTTGTGGGCATACTTTAAAATGGTATAATTTAATACCTATTTTTTCTTATATCTTTCAAAAAGGAAAATGTACTTATTGTCACCAAAAGATAAGTCCTTTAAATATAATAGTAGAACTAGCGACGGCTGTATTATTTATGATTGGCTATATAATGTATGGCTTCTCTTATGAGTTTTATATGTATTTAATTATTACTTCCTTAATGATCATTATTTTTGTTAGTGATTTTAATTATATGATTATTTTAGATTCTCCTTTAGTAGTAGCAATCATCTTAATTTTAATTCTTAAATTTGTTTATTTTGGATATAAAGAAGCCTTACTAGCTATTGTTAATGGTTTATTATTATTTGCAGTAATGTATTTTATCCAATTTTTGGGCGAAAAAATATTTAAAAGAGAATCTCTCGGGGGAGGAGATGTTAAGTTTTCCTTTATTATCGGATTTGCTTTAAATTTTCAATTAGGCCTTATTGTCTTAATCTTATCGACTTTTTTAGCATTACCTTATTCATTATCTTGTCTTTATTTAACTAAAAATAATGAAGTTCCTTATGGGCCATTTTTAGTAGGAGCCTTGTTTATCGTCTTTGTCTTCTTAGGCAAATTTGAAGCTTTACTAAATTTCATCTTTAACATATAAAAAAGCACTAATTTGTGCTTTTATCTAATTATATAAACTAAAATTGATGCTACAGTGCTGCCAACCATTAATAATAGCATTAACCAAATGGCTAATTTCTTCATTTTTTTATTCAAAATAATCACCTCAATGTATGTAATAAATTTATCATATTTTTTAAACTTTTGCAATATATTTAATTAGGTGAAGAAAATGTGGACAAGCATAAATAAAAAATTTATTTTATTTTTAGGTATTATTTTTGGTATTGGTATCATTTCGGGTATTTTTTATTTTAGCTTTTTAAGTGGTGATGATAAAAATATCATTATATCTAGTATTACGAACTTTTTTAATGATTTAAGTAATATTAAGATAAATTTTATTGGTACACATTTAATTATCTTACCTTTATTATGGGTTTTATCTTTAATAGTAATAGGTATTCCCCTAGCTTTATTTTATTTATTTTATAATGGCTTTTTAATTGGCTTTACGATGAGTAATTTTGTTTTAGTTGCCCATTTTAAAGGATTTATTTTTGGCCTTATTTATATTTTAATTACAAAAGTCATTTTTTTATTTTTTCTTCTAATCTTTATTATTTCAATTATTAGAATAGGTCTTATTGTCTTAAAGAAAGAGAAATTAAAAAATGAAAAAATATATGTATTAAGTAAAAGAGTATTATTATGTTTTAGCTTGATACTTATTAATGATTTAATTTTATATTTTTTAGGCGATAATCTCATAAATGTCTTTAATTTTTTAGTTATTTAAGGTATACTAATGTTGTGAAGAAATATGAAAAAAGTTGTTGTTGGGGTAAGTGGTGGAGTTGATTCGGCCGTAGCCCTATATTTATTAAAAAAAGATGGATTCAATGTTGAAGGACTATTCATGCGTAATTGGGATAGTTCGATTAATAATGATAGTGAAGGGATGCAACTAGCAGAAAATATATGTCCTCAAGAAGAAGACTATAATGATGCCTTAAAAGTCTGTAATGATTTAGGA
Source organism: uncultured Bacilli bacterium (assembly GCA_947588765.1). Taxonomy (GTDB): domain Bacteria; phylum Bacillota_I; class Bacilli_A; order RF39; family UBA660; genus Onthocola_B. Next base: position 17,470 of record CANPZG010000018.1, on the reverse strand, counting down.
GTTAAACTTCATCGGGTTGATTTTATTAAAGAATATTGGGATTATGTCTTTAAATATTTTTTAGATGAGTTAGCTAAGGGGAGAACCCCTAATCCGGATATGTTATGTAATCGATTTATTAAGTTTGATTTGTTTATTAAAGAAGCAAAAAAACTGGGTGCTGATTATATAGCCACGGGACATTATGCCAAAATAAAAGATGGTAAGTTATATAGAGCTAAAGATAATAATAAAGATCAAACTTATTTTCTAGCGGATGTTAAAGCCGAAATGTTTGAAAATGTTTTATTTCCTATTGGCGACTATACCAAAGATGAAGTACGCCAAATTGCTTTAGAACAAAATTTAGCTGTGGCAAAGAAAAAAGACTCTACAGGTATTTGTTTTATAGGTGAAAGGCATTACCAACAATTCGTCCAAAATTATTTAAAACCAAATCCTGGTGATATTATAAATGTGGAAACTGGTGATGTTATTGGTCGTCATCAAGGTCTAATGAACTATACCATCGGGCAAAGACGTAATGTCGGTATAGGCGGTAATAAAGATAAACATTTTGTCTGTGGTAAAGATACCAAAAATAATCTTTTGTATGTAACTTTTAAAGAAGAATATTTAGAAAGTGATGAATGTCTAATAGATAATGTTAATTTTATTAGTGAAGCTAGACCTACTGATTGTACGGCGAAATTTAGATATCGCGGCATAGATTATCCTGTTAGCCTAGAATATCTAGATAATAATGAAATTAGGGTTCGGTATCCTGAAAAAGTTAAAGCTGTAACTCCCGGTCAAGCTTGTGTTTTATACCAAGGTGAAGAATGTTTAGGTTGTGGTTTTATTAAAGAAGTACGAAAAAATGGCGAAAAATTATGGTATATTTCATAAAAAAGTTGACACTGTTATGTTAAGTTTTGTATAATTATATTGTAAAGAGGTAGAGGATAGATGAAAAGATTAAATGAATTACTACAGGAATTAGGGGTTTCAAAAGTTAAACTTGCAAAATATCTAGGAGTTTCTCGGCAAATGGTCTATAACTATTTAGTTTTAGATGATTTAGACAAATGGCCTAAAGAAAAGAAATTACTTTTATTACAATTATTAGATATTAAAGATGATAGTGAACTAGAAAACATAAATGTAACGACTGAATATCTTGTTAGTGTTGAAAAAAGATTAAATACGACAGTCCGGGTAAATAATGAAAATGATGATTATATAAAAACTAGTGAAGGTCTAACAAGAGATAAGAAAAACCTATTAAATGATATTATCTTTTTACTTCGAGAAAAGTTAGAAGATGATTCCGATGAAGAATCAACGAAAACTGTTAAATATTTATATTATTTGCTTCAAGCTATGGAAAATATTCCTGAAATAAAATATTTATTAGCGTATATGGCTAAGAGTAATTGTTTTATTAAACCAGATGAATATGTATATGATGAAGATAAACAATTTACTTTTGAAGGAATATTATATACGGCAATTTCATTATATAATAGTGGTAAATCCGATAAGAAAAAAGTAAGTGAAAACCATCGAATGTTTGTTGAAGAAATTGAAATGAAAAATGAAGAAAAATTAAGCCGTACCCAACAATTAATGACTTATAAGACTCAAGCATTACGAGAATTAGGATATGATGAAATAACTGCTGATAATGCTGTTGAGTTTTATGAAAAATTAGCGGAAATAGAAGCTCGAAAATTATAAAAATAAAAGAATAATCAAACCAATGGTTATTCTTCTTTTTAAGAAAAGGGGAGAGAAACATGAAGAAAAAACTAATAATTGTAGATATTATAACAATAATATTGATAACATTGCTTATTTTGATGTTTTTTGGCATCAATTTAGGCTTTTTCACTAAAATTGATACATTTACCTATAATTTGATAAAAACGACGATAAATCCCACTTTAACGCATATTTTTAAAATAATTACATTTTTAGGTAGTACAATAGGAATTATAATATTTTCAATTATTATTCTTTTATGCTTAAAAGATAATAATAAAAGATTACTTTATTTAGTAATAGTAGTAGGGGGAGTGGCTCTTAATTCTTTACTAAAAGTTTTAATTCATCGACCTCGGCCTAATGTTTTAAAATTAGTTACTGAAAACACTTATAGCTTCCCTAGTGGACATACTTTAGCAAGCTCCTTAGTTATTGGATTTTTATTATTTTTGATATGGGAGAGTAGTGGTAAACTAAAAAAATCTCATAAGGTACTTTTAAGTACCCTACTAGTAATAATTAGTGTTTTGATAGTGATATCAAGGATCTATCTAGGAGCTCACTATTTAACTGATTGTATCGGTGCTTATCTATTAGCAAGTATTATTTTAATAAATTCAATCACTCTATTCCAAATACTGAACTCCCCTTCTGCACCAAAAGAGTAGAAGATACTCACCTACGTGTATGTGTATATATACCTTATTATATTTAATATAAGGTATAATTAACCTTATTTATATTATTAATAAGGTTTATAATAAACAACTTTTAATTTAAAAATAAATTAATTTTAAATTAGATTTAAAAAATGTTTTTTGCATTATGATTTAAATTTAAAAAAGAAAATGATGAACGATTAAGAGTGAGATGTTATAATTTAGGATATTTTAAAGTTAAAATTTGGCATTTCAAGGAAACAACTATTTCTAAAATAATATATATTATGTTAACTAAACTATTCGAAACAAAATATAATAATATGTTTTTAGATAGTTACTACTCTATTGAAACATAAAATAATTAAATATAATTAGTATAGTTCCAATTATCAATCCTAAATACAAATATTTCTTTTGATTATATTTTTGGGCTTTGGGTAATATGCCCTCAATTGCTAAAGTTATCATTATTCCCGCCACTAATACTAATATTAAACTTATTAAATTATCCGTTATATATTTACTTAAAAATATATAAGCTAAAACAGCTCCAATTGGTTCAGCAATACCTGAAAGAAATGTCTTTATTAAGGCATTCTTTTTACTTTTGGTAGCATAATAAATTGGTACTGCAATACTAATACCTTCGGGAATATTATGAAATGCTATGGCAATAGCTAATTTAATACCTAAATTAATATCTTTATATGATGACATAAACGTTGCAACACCTTCCGGAAAGTTATGTAGTATTAAGGCTAACATATTTAATATCCCTAATTTATATAAATCATTTTTATTAGCTTCAGCTTTAGTAATTAAATTATTAATATATTTTATTAAAATAGCTCCAATTACAAATAATACTAAAGTAAAAATGATACCCTTAGTTAGACCATAATTGCTTAGTAATATGTAGGTTGATTCCGGTAAAAGATCAGTAATACTTATCCCTATCATAATACTTAAAGAAAAAGCTAAAGAAGCAGTAATAAACTTGGTAATGTTTTGTTCCTTAAATTTAAAAAAGATAACTATTGCGCCTATCATTGTCGATAACCCTGCGAAAGTTGATACTAGCAGTGCATTAAATAATTGCATTATATATCACCACTAAAATATATTTTTATTAAAATAAAAAAAGAACCCCTTCTCTCCTCTAAAAAATTTCTAATATTTACCATTAAATATATAGTTTAAAAAATAAATAATTGCTAATAATAATATTGGGAGGTAAGAAAACATGAGTAACGCAAGAAATAATGCAAAAAATAGTGCTAGAAACAGTGCCAGAAATAATAAATCAAACAATTCTGCACGCAATAATAATAGAAGTCAAAATAGTGCTAGAAACAGTGCTCGTAATTCTGAATCTAAATAGGAAAATAGAAAGATTTTAATTTATTCCTTTTTCTATTTGAGCTCGAGGATGATTCTTATAATCTTCTTCGAGTTTTTTATTGGTTAGATGAGAATAGATTTCGGTAGTACTTAAGTTTTCATGACCAAGTAATTCTTGAATAACTCGTAGGTCAGCTCCATGATTAAGTAAATGTGTTGCAAAAGAATGTCTAAGGGTATGGGGTGAAACATCCTTATTTATTCCAGCATTTAAACATAGATTCTTAAGTATTTTAAAGAAACCTACTCTACTTATAGCATTGCCATCTTTATTTAAAAATACATATTCGGTTGGCTTTTTTAATAAAAAGGTTCGATAATTAAACATATATTCCTTTAAGTAATTAATGGCCGTATTACTCATCGGCACAATTCTTTCTTTTTTACCCTTCCCCATTATTCTTATAATACATTCATCAAAGTCAATTTGACTTTCTTTTAAGCCTACTAGTTCGCTAATTCGCATACCTGTAGCGTATAATAGTTCTAACATTGCTTTATTGCGATAATCTAAAGGTTTGTATAATTTTATATCTAATAATTTATCTACTTCTTCTTCGGTTAAAAAATTAGGTAATTTCTTTTCAATTTTAGGCATTTTGATTGTTGCACAAGGATTAATATCTAGCTTTTTAGTAATAACTAGATAATTATAAAAAGAATTAACGACAGTTAAATAATGAGCTTTAGTTTTAGCAGTTTTAGCTTGATTATATATAAATTTTCTAATATCCTCTTTACTTGTACTTAAAATGGAAGCATTCTTTAGATATTCTTTAAATTGATTTAAGTTATCTTGATAGCTTTTTATTGTATTAATTGATACTTTGCGTTCATATTTTAAATAATCCAAATAATCATTAATTAATTCTTCATCATTCATATATACCTCTACTGTAAATTAATTATATCGCAATTCTATTTTTAGTGCAAATGTGTTATAATTGAATATGTGAAGAATTATGGATATATTAGCGGATAAATTAAGACCTAAAAAAATAAGTGATGTGATTGGCCAAAGCCATTTGGTAGGGCCAAATAAAATTATTTCTAACTTAGTTAAAAATAAAAAACTTTTTTCGATGATTTTATATGGTAAACCTGGAATTGGTAAAACATCTATTGCTTATGCCATTGTTAATGAACTTAATTTAAGATATAAGTTTATGAATGCTACCATCAATAATAAAAGTGATTTTGATGCGGCGATTATGGAAGCTAAAATGAATGGTGAAATGGTCTTAATAATTGATGAATTTCATCGAATGAATAAGGATAAACAAGATATTCTTTTACCACATATTGAAAAAGGAACAGTTATTTTAATTGGATTAACGACATCTAACCCCTATCATAAAATTAATCCGGCGATTAGAAGTAGATGCCAAATATTTGAATTAAAAGAGTTAACTAGTGATGATATAAAATTAGGTTTAATTAAAGCTAAAGAATATTTACCTAATATCAAAATAACGGATGAAGCCATTGATTATATTAGTAATTTAGCTAGTGGTGATTTGCGCTTTGCATTAAATTTAATTGAAGTATGCTACTACTCGACAAGTGAAGAAATAACGATTGATACAGTTAAAGAAATAAATAGTAAACCCGTCTTTTTTCACGATGCTAATGAAGATGGGCATTATGATGTATTAAGCGCTTTTCAAAAGTCAATTCGGGGTAGTGATGTTGATGCTTCCCTTCACTATTTAGCTAGATTAATAGAAGCTGGTGATTTAGATAGCATATATCGTCGGTTATCCGTAATTGTGTATGAAGATATTGGGTTAGCTAATCCGGGTCTAGGCCCAAGATTAATGGCTGCCATTCATGCGGCGGAATTAGTAGGTTTACCTGAAGCCCGTATCCCTTTAGGAGAAATCGTTATCGAAATGGCTTTATCTCCTAAAAGTAATAGTGCCATTATGGCGATTGATGAAGCTTTAAATGATATTCATAAAGGTAATACAGGAAATGTACCTAATCATATTAAAACAACTAGTAAGGATTATTTATATCCGCATAACTACCCTAATGATTATGTCAAACAAACTTATTTACCCCAAAATATTATTAATCGTAAATATTATAAAATGAAAAACAATAAAGTAGAATGCAGTTTAAATAAACTGCATGAAGAAATGAGGAATGGAAAATGAAAATATGTTTATTAGGAACTGGAATATATGGTCTCGCTATTGCAATGGAATTAGCTCAAAAAAAAGATAATGAAATCTGGATGTGGACGGAAAGTAAAAAGGTAAGAAATGAATTTCAAAAAACAAAAAAATTAGCTAGTATTTATGATATAGAATTACCAAGTAATATTCATGTTACAGATTCTTATGAAGTTGCTATGGAAAATGCTAAAATTTTATTTTTTGTTTGTGCATCTAAATATGTCGACATTGTATGTCAAAATATCAAACCTTATTTTAAGAAAGATATGACAATTTGTATTGCTACCAAGGGCATTGAAGAAAGTACGGAAGAACTTTTAACAAATGTCATTGCTAAAAGACTTTTAACGAAGAATATTGCCGTAATATCTGGTCCTACTTTTGCGGTAGATATGCTTAATGGTAATCCGGTAGCTTTAGCTATTGCATCCCTAAAAAGAAGAACTAGCAAAGAAATCATGGAAGTACTTGCTAATAGTAATTTAAAATTACGGCCAACCAAAGATATTATTGGTATTCAATTATGTGGGGCGGTAAAAAATTGTGTCGCTATTGCTTCTGGTATTATTAATGGTTTAGGATATACAGAATCTACTCAATCATTTCTAATTAATGAATCATTACATGATATTAAAAATATAATCTATTATCTTGGAGGTAAACCTAAAACTATTCTAACCTTCGCCGGTGTTGGTGACTTAATGCTTACTTGTACTAGTAAAAAAAGTCGTAATTTTGGTTTAGGTTATACTATTGGTAAAACAAAAGATCATAAAAAGATTCAAGAATATATAAATAATAATACCGTCGAAGGTTATTATACTCTTGATGTAGTATATAAGTTATTAAGACATAAAAATATTGATATTCCTTTAATTAATAAGATATATGATATTGTATATAATGAGGAAGATCCTAATAGCTTAATTGAATTTTTGATTAATAAAAAATAAAATAAAGGAGTTTGTTTCCTTTATTTTTTTATAATATCATTAATAATGTAATAAGCTATATTTAATCCAGCAGCTGATGGGACAAACATCATTGAACTAATTTTTTTACTGTTATTTAAAGGCAATTCCGTGGAAAATACAACGGGTATTTTTTTATGAATACCTAGTTCTTTTACTTTTTGACGCATAATTTTTGCTAATGGGTCATTATAAGTCTTATCTAGGGTACTAATTTTAACTAAACTAGGATTTAATCTTTTTCCCATTCCCATAGAACTTATTATTTTTATATTATTGGTAATAGCATATTTAATTAATAGTAGTTTAGTTTCCGTAGTATCACAAGCATCAATTATATAGTCATAATCATCTTTTAATATATCTATATTATCTTTAGTTAAAAAAGCATTTATCGCTTTAATTTCGCATTTAGGATTAATTTTTTGCATTCTTTCTCGGCATACATCTACTTTACTCTTACCAATTACATCATTTAATGCAAATATTTGTCGATTTAAATTACTTTCTGCGAAAGTATCACTATCAATTATGGTTAAATGGCTTATTCCCGAGCGAACTAAGGCTTCAATAGCCGTTTCCCCTACTCCACCTACACCTACAACTAAAACTTTGACATTCTTAATTTTTTTAATAATTTCTTCACCAATTAAAGGAATTATTCTTTCAAACATTATTTCACCTTCTTTACATAAAAAAATCCAAAGGGAAGTCTATTTTTGATAAAAAACCCGCGCTCGGCAGGTGGGTATCACATGAATTACTTTAGGATCCTTTCATCACTTAATGGGAAAGTATTCTACACCATAATCCAATTAGACTCCCTTATTTTATCTTAGTCGGTTTTATACTCAATAAACTTATCCTTTAGATAATATAATTGTATCAAATAAATAAATGTTTAGCAATAAAAATGTTATTCGACTGTAAAGCCTAGTATCCTGTTTATTTCTGAAGCTTCCAATTTTTGATATTCATTTATGGCTTTATTTACATTAACTACCCAAGTTGGACTTGCTTTTTTAACCCCATTTTCATAGACGGGATTATATACTTTACCAATAGTTTCGACGGTATTAAGTCCTTTGGCATAATATCTATCATTTAGTAATTTTATATATCTTAAAATACCATATTCGATAGTTCGATACTTAATTAATTTACCCTTACTCATACCCCCGAATATATTGTTATTTTTAATCATATATTGAGATCGATAACCTGATTCTATTTTCGCAATAGCACACGCTAAAGAGACATCAACATCAGGATATATATTTGTAAAATAATTAATTAAAGCTATCATATATTCTTTATCTGGATTAGAACTTACAATATTAAAATTAAATAATTTACTATTTTCTTTTTCAAGTTCTAGTAAGTAATCAATTAATATTGTATCAATATTAGAACTATCTAATATTTCTAATTCATGATAATTTTCTTTTATTAAATTAATTAATGTATCATTTTCTATTCTAAAAGCTTTAGCATAGAAATTAATTTTTTCTTGATTGTTTTCGATAAAGGTATTAAGTAATTCTTCTTCAGTTACTTCCTTCATTTCCTTATTAGTAATGACATTATAACTTAATTTTGTATCTAATACCTTTGTTTTCTTTATATTTTGAAATTCTATAACTCCCATAATTAGTACAGCTATTAATACTAACAGTAACCCTTTGCGGTTACGCAGGACATATTCTTTCATAATTTTTAAATTTACACCCTTTCTTTTCAAACAGGATGTTTCCTATTCTAGCACATTTTATGCCAAAATGCAAATTTTAAAGCATGTTTTTGACTTAAAATAAATAAAAAAGAGCAAAAATTTGGCTAATATCTGGGAAATTTTAAGAAAAACAAAAAAAGTCGACAAAATGCGACTTTTAAGCTTAATTAGCGTTTGGAACCGCAAAATTGCTATCGGTTGGCACTGTTGGCTCTACATTTATTGTTTCTTCTTCAGTTGGTGCTTCCGTACTCATTTTCCAGCAAGTAGATACATCACAGTTAGAACTATATGGTAATGGATTAGGTAATTCTAACTTAACTATCATTGGAATTTTGAAGGCTCCACCGAAGCACACACAGTTACCAGGTTGTAATACTTTTTGTTTATCTAGGATATCAGCTGAAATATTAGGTAACATTTCTTCAATATATTTTATATCCAATGGGTGAGTCATTTTAAAGATTAAGAAATTATTACATTGAGCGATAACAGTATCTGATATTTCAACTGGTCTTTGACTGATTATATCAAGAATAACACCATATTTACGACCTTCTTTAGCAATTCGATCAAAAATATTATAACCAATTAAGAAAGTATCATTATCTTTTTGAATATATCGATGGGCTTCTTCTAAAAATAAGTGGAATGGAATAGATGCTCTTTTTTCACAAGCCTTTGAAAATTCAAATATCATCCGTGAAAATATCTTAACCATAACTTTAGCATAAACATCATCGACATCTTCCATATTTATATTAATTATTTGGGCTTTTTTACCATTATTATTTACTAATGATGCAATATAATCTTTTACTGAAATAGTTTGATTAGTAAAGAAATGGTTTAAATTACTATTAATGATAGAATTTAATCTAACCTTTAGGATAACAGCATCATCATGCATTGTATCATTATGTTGGAAACCGGTACTAATTAAAGTAAATTCTAAGGCTTTAGCTAAGTCTTTTAAATCATAACTAGCATCATTTGGGGCCATCATGTTTTCTAAATCATCATTTATATGTTTTAGGATGTAATCAGTTATTAATACTGATTCGCCAAAATTACCATTGGAATCAATTTCAAAGCATTCACTTAAGCTGCGAGTATAACCTAATCCTTGAATAGTTGAATCAAAATTGAATTCTTTTGTATTACATACTTCTAGTATCGTAAATATTTCATTTTTCTTATTAGAAATAGTTTCACTACTAAATAATACCGCTAACATAGCTTTAGCAATTAAGTGATTTTTATAATTTTCCGTTTCAATTGAATTTACCGAAAATATTTTAGCTAATTTGATTGTATGTTCAATGATGGGTAATTGTGAATGGGTAGAAGCTTGTAATAATAAAGCCATATCATCTAAAGTAAGTAAATTAACGGGTATTTGAAGTAGTACATCAGTTGGATCAGTTGGATTAGTTGTAATAAATTTATAATTATAATTTGGATTAATTTGATCTAATTTACCAAAAGCATTTTTATATTCGCCATATGCATCAAAGATAAATAAATTAGCATTAAATTGGACAGCATATTCATTACCAAATATATTTTGGACAATTCTAGCTACTCCACATGATTTACCAGAACCAGAGTTACCAAATATAGCTAAATGATTAGAAAATAAATCATTTATATTAGGACATATTTTAAAACCTTTATAAATAGCACTTTCACCTAAAACAAAAGTTTTTTCATTATAAGTACCAATTAGTTCTTGTAACTCTTCACTATTAATTATTCTTAATTTAGATGAAAGCAAAGGTTTTCTTAATACCCCATTTACATATCTTTTATCAATGAATTCTCCTAAGAAACGAACTTTAATTACTTTATCATTAATTTCCGTAATTTCTCCTAAAATTCTTTGCCCATTATCTTCAAAAATAATATGCATATTCATCAAGTCATTAGAGCCACTACTACCCCCTAAATTTTCAATATGAGCGATTGAATCATTAATGTAAACTATTTTTCCAAACATATTTCCACCTCTTTTTATTTTTCCTTTTCCGTACTTAACCATTCATAAGAACTATTATTTACTTTAAATTTACTTTTGTAAGTTATAAATTTATCTTTATTATTTTTATAATATTCTTCTAGATTACTATTTTCTAAAGTAGTTATCTCATTTTTATAAGTATTATCGGTATATATTGTTATTTTACCATTATCATCTTTATAAAAGATTACTTTTTCTTCTAAAGTATAATCATTTCCTACAATATCTAGCTTGTTAATTTTACGATATACATTATAAATTGGGTCATTATTTGCTTTTTTTTCACAACTATACTCTAACTTTTCATTATTATAAGTGCAATAATTATCATCATAAGTAAAATCTCTATTAATTAAAAATATATTATTACCATATAATCTTTCTAATATTTCTTTAAATTCTGCTAAATTTTTATTTTCAGAGTTTTCATAAGCTTTCATAAGTAATACATCATTATCAATATCACTAATAGTAACTTTACCATTTTGATAAGCATTTAAATAGATATTATGACTAGATGAAAAAGGAATAATTGCTTGTAATCGATTAGAAATTAAATCATTACCGCCATCAATTATTATTCTGCTACCTTCATTAGAATCTAACTTAGTATACATAACATAGCAATAAGTAAATAAAAAGGCCATAATAGCAAAAATAAGAGCAATTTTCTTCTTAACTTTTTGAATCTCTTGCATATCACTACCTCTTTTCCATTCTAAAGATAGTATATCATAAATTATGGATAAATAAAAGAAAAACGATTTATTTTATCGTTTTCTTAAAATTTTATTTTAATTTATTTATTAAAATTTCTTTAGTGAGAATAGGATTTGCTTTTCCTTTAGTTTCTTTCATAACTTGGCCGACAAAGAAATCAAATAAATTAGTTCGACCATTTTTATAAGCTTCAACTTTATCAGGATTATTCGTAACTATTTCAGTAATTAATTTTTCTAGTGTTTCGCTATCGGATATTTGAGCATTATCTTTTGTAATATATTCGGTAATTTCCTTTTTATCTTCTAAAACTTTTTGGAAGATTTCTTTCGCTTGTTTGCTAGAAATAGTACCATTATTAATAAGTTCAATTAATTCTTTTAATCTTTTAGGATTAACAAATATTTCTTTAATACTAATATCTTTCTTATTTAAATATCCCATTATGGAAGAAATAATCCAATTACAAGCAGTTTTAGGTTCAACTCCTAAGGCAATAGTTTCTTCGAAATAATCCGCTATATCTTTATTTTTAATTAAAATATTTGCATCTATTTCGTTTAAGTTATATTTCGTAGTATATAATTCTTTTCTTTCTTTAGGTAACATTGGTATTTCATCTTTTATTGTTTCTATTAAGTCTTCTGTTATTTTAAATTTAGGAATATTAGGTTCTACAAAATACTTATAATCGATAGCATCAACTTTACTCCGCATCCGGTAAGTCATGCCAGTTTCTTCATCAAAACGTCGTGTTTCTTGTTCAACTTCGTCATATCTACCTTTATCTTTTAATTCACTTTGTCTTTTTATTTCATAATTAACAGTATCGACAATATTGGCAAAACCATTAATATTCTTTACTTCAACTTTGGTACCTAAAGTATTTTCATTATCAGATATAGAGACATTGACATCACAGCGAATTTGCCCCTTTTTTAAATCAGCTTCTGAGATATCACAATATTGATATATTGTTCTAATGTATTCAAGGAAAGCTAAAACTTCATCAGCGGAATGAAAGCAAGGTTCCGTAACAAGTTCCAATAAAGGAACTCCCGCTCTATTGTAATCAATTAATGATACATCAAAGAAATGGCTTAAACTAGCACTATCTTCTTCCAAATGAATATCATGAATTTTAACTCTTAAAGTATCATTTTGATAAGGAATATCAATATAACCATTTATGCCTACAGGTTCTGTATTTTGGGTAATTTGATAACCTTTAGGTAAGTCAGGATAATAATAATTCTTACGATCAAAATACATAAATTTTGGAATCTTACAATTTAATACTAAGGCCATTTTAAGAGCATCATGAACTGGTTTGACATTTAAACTAGGTAATGTTCCGGGAAAAGCCATATCTAAAGGAGTAATATTGTCATTAGCTAATTCATTAAAGGAATTGCGTGAAGGAGAAAAAACTTTGGAATTACTTTTTAATTCACAATGCATTTCAATCCCAATGGTTGGAATATATTTACTCATTTTCTCACCTCTTTAGCAATCATATTTTTATAATTCATATTACTTTCTAGAGCATAAGCAATATTTAAAACATTCTCATCATCATAACAATTACCCGTTATATTTACACCTACTGGTAAATCATTTATAAAACCATTAGGAATAGTTATTGATGGAAAACCACCAAAATTGCCTATTTGCAGGTGTTCTTCTAATATTTCCGTATCTTTAGATAAATTATCCAAATCTTTATTTAAATGTTTAGCAGGACCACTACCAACTGGTAAAATAACACCATCATATTTTTTAAATAAATCTTTCCAAGCATTTACGAGTAATCTTCGTACTCTTTGAGCATTTTTAAAATATTTTTCTTGATTTTCTTTTTGTAAAACATAAGAGCCAATAACAAAACGTCTTTTAATAAGAGGTGAAAAACCATTAGTTCGATGATCCATCATCATTTCATTTATGTTTTCTCCATTACCTCTTGGTCCAAAGATAATACCTGTTAAATTAGATAAATTGGAGGTAGCTTCAGCATAAGATAAGACAATATATACTGCTGGTTCTGCATTTAATAGTTTTTTATCGACACTAACTTCTTCTACTTCCATACCTATTTTTTTACATAATTCAATAGTTTTTTGAAAGTTTGCTAGATGTTCTTTTAGTTCAGTGCTTGCTAAAGGATAATTACTTAAGTCACATATTTCTTTAATATAACATAATTTTTTACCCTTTACATTGCCAGTTAAGCTTTCCTTTAAGTGAATATTTGATGAATCCCAAGATGTCATGTCTTTAGCGTCTTTACCTTTCATTACATCCACAACAATAGCTGCATCTTTAACTGAACGAGTTAAAACACCACAATGATCTAGGCTGGAAGCATAAGGAAATAGTCCATATCTTGAAATCATCCCATAAGTAGGTTTATAGCCAACTATACCACAGTATGCTGCTGGTTTCCTAATAGAATCTCCAGTGTCACTACCTAGGGCATAAGGAAATGCTCCTGCGGCAACTGCTGCTGCCGAACCGGCCGAAGACCCAGCACACATTCTAGTTTTATTCCAAGGATTAGTAATTATTCCCGTATGAGCTGTCATTCCGGTTCCACCCATACCAAATTCATCTAAAGCGGTTTTTCCAACAATCACAGCTCCAGCTTTCTTTAAATTTTCAATAGCAGTAGCATCAAAAAATGGGACATAATCTTTTAAAGTATTACTTGAACCAGTTGAAAGAATACCTTTAGTAGAATAATTATCTTTTACCCCAAAAGGAATACCCGATAATAAATTATCAGTTACATCTACTCCTTTAGCATCATCTAAAATGGTAACAAAAGCATTACACTCATCTTCTACTTCATGAACTTTTTTTAGTGATTCCTTAACTAATTCATCACTAGTTATTTCTTTTTTTACTAGAGCATCATGAATTTCTTCAATTGTTCTATTCACATACATTAGTATCCACCACCTTTGGTACTACTATTTCACGGTCTTCATAATTATCACAATTGCTTAGGATATCTTCTATTGAATTAGATTCACAAGCTACATCATCTCTTAATTCAGCATAAAAATCGTCAAGACAATGAGTCATTGGTTCTACTTTTTCGATATTTTTAATTTTTAAAATATTATTCATTGTTTCTTCAATGATATCCATTTCATCTAAAACTAATTTATTTTCTTCGTCAGTTAAACCAATTAGTAATTTTTCGGCATAACTATCGACCATTTCTTTTGTAAATTTACTCAAAGTATTCACCTTTCTTTCAATTTTATATTTATTAAATAAAAAGCCTTAATTGGCTTAATATTCACAATTACCTGGAGTTCTTGGATAAGGTATTACATCTCTTATATTATCTACTCCGGTTAAATAAATAAGTAATCTTTCGAAGCCCATTCCAAAGCCAGAATGAACACAACCACCAAATTTACGAAGATTTAGATACCATTCCATATCATTGGCATTCATACCTAATTCTTCCATTCTCTTAACTAATTTATCATAGTCCTCTTCTCTTTGGCTACCACCTATTAGTTCACCAGCACCTGGAACTTCTAAGTCAACGGCAGCTACAGTTTTTCCATCGGGATTTTGTTTCATATAGAAAGCTTTGATATCTTTAGGCCAATTTTTAATAAATACGGGACCATTAAAATATTCTGTAATGTATTTTTCATGTTCTCTTGCGATATCTTCTCCATATTCTGGAGGAAATTCCCATTTATTAGGGGCTTCTTTTAATATTTTAATAACTTCTTCATGGTCAATTCTGGTAAAATGACTATTTACTAATTTAGTAAGTTTTTCTTTTAAGCCTTTTTCAACGAAACTATCAAAAAATTCTATTTCTTTTGGACAGTTTTCTAAAACATAACTAACGATAAATTTTAGCATTTCTTCCATAATATCCATATCAGCTTCTAAATCACAAAAAGCAATTTCGGGTTCAATCATCCAAAATTCTGAAGCATGAGTTTTGGTATTAGAATTTTCAGCTCTAAAAGTTGGACCAAAAGTATAAGTCTTTTTATAAGCTAAAGCAAAAGTTTCTGCTTCTAATTGACCACTTACCGTAAGATTAGTCATTTTGCCAAAGAAATCCTTAGAGTAATCAACTTCGCCTTTTATTTTATCAATTGGTAAAGTTGTAACTTGGAACATTTCGCCAGCTCCTTCACAATCACTTGAGGTAATAAGAGGAGCATGAAAATAAACGTAACCTCTTTCTTGAAAATATTTGTGAATAGCATAAGCTGCTACACTTCTAACCCGAAAGACAGCTTGAAAAAGATTAGTTCTTGGTCTTAAATAAGCGATTTCTCGTAAAAATTCTCTCGTAGGTCGACCTTTAGCTTGTAATGGATAGTCATCAGGGCAATCACCTAATAAAGTAATATTTTTGGCTTGTAATTCAATATCTTGTTTACCACTTGATTTAACAATAGTTCCCTTTACTTCAATCGCACTACCTAATGATAATTTAGTAATATCATTAAAGTTTTCTAGAGAATCACTATAAACTACTTGTAAATGTTCTTGACACGTTCCATCAGAAAAATCAATAAAACCAAATGTTTTTTGATCCCGATGGCTTCTTATCCAACCTGATAAAGTCACTTCTTTATCTAAATATTTATCTTTTTCTTTAAATATATCTCTTATATCCATTATTTATCTCTCCTTTTTAAATATTACCCATAATCCAATCAGTTAATTCGTTTTCATCAATTTTCATTTCTTCTTTAGTAGCATTATCTTTAACATTAATTAGACCCTTGGCTAAATCTTCACTATTTAAAATAATAATAAATTTAGCATTTAGGTTATCCGCTACTTTAAATTGACTTTTAAAACTTAAATTATTACTATTAACTTCCGTCATAATATTATTTAATCTTAAATCTTGAGCTATTTTTAAAGCATGAATTTTTTCTTCTTCATTAACACACATAATGTAAGCATCAATATTCTTCTTTAGTTCGTGTCCTTCAAGTTTTTTCTTTAACTCCAATATAACCCGATCAATACCAATTCCAAAACCTATAGCTGGCATATCAGGGCCCCCAAGGGATTTAACTAGTCCATTATAACGACCACCACCACCTAGGGCTAATCCTTCTTCATCAGTTAAGTATTCCCAAACTGTATAATCATAATAATCTAATCCTCTTACTAAGTTAAAATCTAATTCATAATCAATATCTAACATTGTAAGCATTTCGGTTATTTTATTAAAACGAAATTTACTTTCTTCATTTAAATAATCATTTATTTTAGGCACATTTTTTAAGATATCAGAATTTTTATCTACTTTACAATCTAAAATTCTTAAAGGATTTTTATTGAATCGAGCTTGACAATCCGGACATAGCTTATCAATATTAGGTTTTAAATAATTCTTTAAAGCTTTAGTATAATTATCACGAGATTCTTTATCTCCTAGAGAATTAATATGAATGGTAAAGTTTTCAATACCCAAATCTTTTAATACATTAGCCCCTAGAGAAATAACTTCAACATCACTCATAAAATCATCGGAATTGAATACTTCTACACCAAATTGCGTTAATTCTCTATTTCTTCCTAATTGAGGTCTTTCATAACGATACATTGTACCTAAATAATAGTATTTAATAGTTTCATTATGATTTCCATATAACTTATTTTCGATTAAAGAACGAACAACTCCGGCAGTTCCCTCTGGTCTTAAAGTCATATTCCGATTGCCTCGATCTACAAAATCATAAGTTTCTTTTGTTACTAAATCAGTTTCTTCTCCCACAGTACGATGAAATAACTCACTTGATTCCATAATAGGGGTTCTAATAAAATCATAATTATAATTTTCCATGTATGTTGTTATTGTATTTTGAATATATTGATATAACTTGGCATCAATGTCTAACAAATCATACATTCCTTTAGGTTTTGTAATCATTATAATTCCTCCTTACAACAATATTATTGTACTAAATTTCTAACGAAAAGTCTATAAAGTAAAACAAATTTTACTTCACAAAAAAGTACAAAGCGTGTAG
>CANPZG010000017.1 GCA_947588765.1 uncultured Bacilli bacterium | reverse complement strand
AATTCTTTTGATTATTATAGTTTATGGGAAGAAATTAATAATGAAAATTTTAATTCCGTGGAATCACACAGAATTAAAATTGATGAAGTTCCATATAATAGGTTTACTATGACTCCAAATAGATGGAAAAAATTTTTTAATGCTATTGGTATTATTCCAAGTAGTGGAAAATATAGTAAAGGCACTTTTGCTCATCCCGATATTGCTTTTGAATTTGCAAGTTGGTTATCACCCGAATTTAAATTATATTTAATAACGGAATTTGAAAGATTAAAAACAAATGAAGCCTACCAATATAAAATTGAGTGGAGTGCAACTAGACTTTTATCCAAAGTTAATTATGTAGTTCATACAGATGCAATTAAGAAATGTATAGTTCCAACTTTAACTGAAAAACAAAAACAATTTGTATATGCAGAAGAAGCTGACGTATTAAACGTTGCGTTATTTGGAATGACTGCAAAAGAATGGAGAGAAAGTAATCCAGAACTTGCAGAAAGTGGAAATATAAGAGATTATACAGATTTACTCCATTTAGTGATATTAAATAATTTACAAAATACAAATGCAGAATTAATTGCATCAAAAGTCCCTCAAATGGAAAGACTTATTAGATTAAATAATTCAGCAAGAAGACAAATGGAAGCATTAAAAGATAACAAAAGTCTTAAAGATTTAGAATTGTTACAAAAACAAGTTAATGAGAATAAGTTGATTGAACAATAAAAAATAATATAATTAAGTTGGTAAATGGATGTTGACCTTATTTTAGAAATAATGATAATACAGATAATACTGTATATACTCAAAAATAAGAAAATTTTGGAAGTGGAAATAATACAAGAATTGTTGTGGAAAATAATTTTGCAAATCCACATAAATAAAGGAAAAACTTAGGTTTTTCTTTTTTAAATTTTTTCAAATATTTAAAAGGTAATATAATGAAAAATTTGATGTTGATGAAAAAAACTTTCACTTTTATGATAAAATATAATTGGTGGTAATATTATGGAAATAAATTACAATGATACACTTCAAAAAAGAATGCTTAATTGGAAATATTATAGTGATAACATGAATCCATTTTATAGCTGTGTAATTTCATATTTAATAGAAATTGGTGCTTATAAATTAAACAAAGATGAAAGTGATTATGAACAAATAAAAAAATTAGAAAGCATGTTAAAAACAAACTCTAAAATATTTAAAGAAATACTTAAATTACTCATACAAAATGGATTTCTAGAAGATTTAAGTTTTAGATATGAATATAGTAATATGTTTAATAAAAATCGTGATGAGGAAAACTATTTTAGTATCTTAAAATATAAAATATTAGATGGAAAGTTATATGCATATGATTTAATTAAAAGTAGAGAAAATAGAAAGTATGTAGAAATTAAGCAAATAAACAATATAGATGTTAATAAAGTTATTGCATTATTAAAAAATGATGGATATACAAATGAAGAAGTAGAAATTCTAATCCAACATAAAGAAATATTACAAGCCTATGGAATAGATAGCAAGTCATATAATGTTACTTTGTCAAATAATAATGATTTAATTAATATACAATTGGATGATCCAAATATTAAATTAGATTTTTCTATCTTTTTTAAAGAGCATTCTAAATCTAATTTATTGGATAAAACGAACTTTAATTTAAATGTTGAATCAAATGATAACAATGATTCATATGGATATGATAGCAATTTAAAATTATTGTCTTTAATGCATGGATTATGTAAAAGTCAAAAAGACTTATCGCTTTTCGAGAGTATATACAAGAAGAATGTTGAATTGCTGGGAAATGGCGGCAATACAGATACAAATATAGATTTGATGTTTATAAGTAGTTTCTTTTTACTTAATCAAGAAGAAAAGAATACTTTACCTGACTACTTATATTTGGATTTGGAACGAAAACTTAAATTGGTAAATCCTCAAGGTGCGATGTGTATATTCATGGATGAAAACGATGAAGAAACATCTTATGCTAATAATGTTAATCTAACAAATTATGGTTGTAATGACTACATATTTACTAATGGAAATCTAAATTGCAAAATGCTATTTCATGCTATACGAAATGCTTTAGCTCATTCAACATATGAAGTTATAGATAAAAATTATATTCGCATTTATGGATATAATAAAGAAAAAGTAATGAATTGTAATTTTAAAATTCGGAAGGATATGATAATTGAATTCATTAATAAACTCTCCAATTATAATGCTTTTGGCAATATTTTCCCAATATGTACATTAGAGAAGCCAAACTATGACAATGCTCCAATTCAAACAAAAGAAGAATTAAAATCATATTTAGAGAGTATAGTTGTTTTAGATATTACTGATGTAAAATATCATGATTTAGATAGTTTAAAGAAACTACAAATATATGCAGCTTATTTAACTCAAAAAGAGAATGTAGGTATAAATGAAAATGTTGATTATAAGATGTTAGAATTATTTGAATATGATTATGAGAGAAAGTTATATTATTTAAAAATGAAATTACATAATCCGATGACTCTAAAAGCAAAATCAATAGACTTTATTGCAAAGTCACAACTTAAATTTTTTATGGATTATAAATTAGAAGAGAAAAAACTATCCGAATCACAAATACTCAAGATTATTGATTATATAGGCCAAATATCCGATACTTTTTATGATCATAGTGCTATTAATCAACATGAAATTATTACTGAACTAATAAGAAATGAATTGAATCCAAGTAGGAACATTTCAATGATTATAGAAGATATTGTTAGAACAAATGGTAAATCAGATGGTGCAATTATGGATATGCTAAATGATACTTCTACAAAATATATTGATTATGATAAGGTAATAAAAGCAACTATTATATCTTACTTAAATAATATACTTTTATATAATTATAATGAGAAAAAAGTAGATTTAAGTGGATTGGATTTTTCAAGTTTAAAAATTGATGTTGACTTTGAAGATTTAATTTTTAAAAAGGAAAAAAGAATAAATGATTTGAGAAGAGAAAACATAAATATTTATGCATCTAATAAAAAAATGGAAAAAAGAATTAGAGATATCAGTATACAATTAGAAAGAGTAACTGAAGAGAATCAAAAAGCTATACTAATCAGCCAAAAGCAAAAATTAGAAACTATTATTAGTCAAGATGATGGTTCTAGGCAAGAAAAAAATAGCATAGAAATGATTGCTTTGCAGAAAGATTTAGAAGAATTAAAAAATAGAAGATTGGATAATTTATCCATATTAAATCATTTGAGAAATTCTTTAGCACATGGAAATATATTCTTCTTAGACACAATTAATTTAAATGATATAGGAGATTTGGAAATAACGTTTATAGATTATTATACTGATACAATAGATGAGTCATTTAAAGGAACAATAAAATTTAGAGAATTACTGACTACATTAAGTGATGAAAAATTTATTAATAGTATTTTTTCAAAAATAAATGAACGAACTATTGATAATGAACCAAAGAAAAGCTGATGAAGCATTTATGCTTCTCTTTTTCTTTTTCGTCTTAGTATATCAATAGTAGCATAATATGAATTATAAAATAGTAGAGCTAAAAGTCTGAAAAAATGATAATCAAAATTTTGAACATCATCGCCAAGTTTAAATTTAGGTAAAAATAAAATAATGTAGTATAATAAAGATGTAAAAGTTTTAAGAAAGGAATTATTTAAGTATGATAGCAGCAACAAATAATGAAGGAAAATTAAGAGAAATAAGAGCAATTTTAAATGAATATAAAATATATTCTTTAAAAGATAAAAATATTGAAATAGATGTTGATGAAGATCAAGATACATTTTTAGGTAATGCTAAAAAGAAAGCTCAAGAAATTTATGATTTAACTCATGAAGAGGTAATTGCTGATGATTCGGGAATATGTATTAATGCTTTAGATGGTTTTCCAGGAGTTTTAACTCATCGTTTTTTAGGAAAAAATGCTACACCAGAAATACGCAATAATTATTTAATAGAAAAAACCAATGAATATAGTGATAGAAGTGCTAAAGTTATTTGCTGTATTGTTTATTACAACGGTACAGAAATGATTGCTTGTAATGGCATTTTGGAAGGTTTTATTGCTAAAGAAAGAAGAGGAAAAAATAATTTTGGCTTTGATGAAATATTTGAACTTTCGGATGGTAGAACGCTTGCGGAATTACCCCCTACTGAAAAAAATAAAATTAGTGCTAGGTCTTTAGCTTTACAAGAATTAAAAAGAAAATTAACAAAAAATTAAGAGAGAATTAATATTATGGAAAGAGAAAAATTTTTATCATCAGTTTATATAATAATTAGAAATAATAAAAATGAAATATTATTGCAAAGAAGACAAGGTACAAAATTATGGCCCGGCTTTCTTGCTTTGCCTGCAGGACATATTGATGAAAATGAAAATGCTTATGACGCTTTAATAAGAGAGGCTAAAGAAGAATTAGATATAACTGTTGAAATCAAAAATATCATTGATACTTTTGTAGCTAATCGGCAAAATAAATCATTGCCACCTTATTATGATGTCTACTTTGAAATTAATGATTATGTTGGAACTATTAAGATTATGGAACCAGAAAAGTGCTCAGAACTAGTATGCGCTGATATTAATAATCTACCCGAAAATATTATTGATTTTGAAAAAGAAGCTATTATAAATAATTTAAATGGTATAAAGTTTAGTGTAGTTTATGCTGATAATGAGAAAAATTAACTAAACATAAGCAATAAAAAATGATGATTTTGCCTCATCATTTTATTTAGTTATTGAAGAGTTTAATGAATAACCCATTTCTTGATAATCTTTATCCATTACTTCATGAATCTTTTTGATTGCTTCTTCTCTTTGTTCATAATCTAAGTTATCAAGTCTAACTGCTAAGTCTCTTGCCCATTTAATATTGTTTATATATTGTTTTGCTTTTTCACTGCCATCATTAACTACAACATTAGCATTTCTATCAATTTTGGCTAAATAATGTTCTTCATCATACATTTTTATTCCCTCCATATTTTATATTTTACCAAATATTTATTAAAAAAACTATTATTTTGACAAATTGTTTTACATTATCTTTTTCTACAAATTGTAGAACCATTTTTATATTAATTTATTTTAAAATATTTCTAGGTGATAGATTTATGTTTTTTTATAAAGTTAATGATTTAAAAACTAAGATTCAAAAATATGAAGTTAGTTATGATGAAAGTAAAATTAAAGTATTAAGAAAAAAATTTATTGATGATTGTAGCATTATAATTAAAAGAGAAATAACTTCCACCATGTATCCTTATTGTAATGAAAATAATAAAGAATATCGAGGAATAAGAAATCTTGGTGTCGTTCGGGTTCAAGAATATAATGATGGACCTGATAAGGATGTTTGTAGATACACTTTTGATGAATATTGTTATCCAGATATTATTTCTTTAATAGATAGATTTCTTAATAATGATGCTTCAGTTATAAGTGAAATTTATGAATATAAAACTAAATTTGATCGTTCATACTTAGATGAAGAAATTACAAAACAATTAAAGAAAATAGAGGGAATTGCTCTTGAAAAAGTAGATGAAAAAATAAAGGGTTATCAAGAATTAAAAGAATTAATCAATTATAAAACATTAACTAAAAGAGAAGTAAAAGAAGAAATGTATTATGAAGAATTACTCAAAATTATTAAAATGAAAGAATTAGATACGTATTTATATAGTGATTATTTAAAATATCAACAATTTTTTGAAGATGATCATGAAGTAAACGATTATAATCGCATCTTAAAAAGATAATTAACATTGTTAGGAGATGAAAATATGTCAAGTATTGCTGAGGCTTTTGATAATATAGATACAAATAGTTTACTTTGTAATTTGGTTAAAGAAAAAGATAATGTTGATTTTGAAAGTGAAGATTATAAAAAATTTGTTAAAGAAAGACTTTTAAATATTATTGATATTAATACTAAAAATGAAAAAATTGGAGCATATCAAATAGGATTTTATTATAGCAAATATTTTATGAATGTAGTTAAGAAAATGCCAAATGATATAAAGTACTTATTGGCATTTTTTAAAAAATATGATTTGTTGTTGTTTTATACTTTGGGTAGAAGAATTGAATGGTTATGGGAAAAAAACAAATTAATCCAAGAAGATATTTATATTGCTTATTATAAAGAATTAGCTTACGTAAACGGTAAAGTAGTAGATAAAGAAAAACAATTAAAACCAAGTATTTTAGAAGACTTAGAGGAAATGAATTTAGTTGAAAATCCATCAAATAATTCCAATAAATTAATAAATAGTGATGAAAAATATTCAGAATTTCTGGAACAATATGCCGATTTTATTATTGATAGAGAAAATGGATTATATAAAATTTTAACAGATGCTTTAGCTAAATTTGATGGTAAAAAATTTATAATCGAGTATAACCCTTTAGAAGTTAATTTTAAATTTATGTTAAAATTTTTTGTTGATTATGAAATATTTTTTATAAAATTTGAAATAAATGAAACTATTCATAAAGATTATTTACCTGAAATGCATGTTTATGAATGGAAAGAACTTGGTAATAATAGTGTTAAATATTTATTTGCTAGCTATTTTAATGAATTACAACGAATGGAGTATTTTATTAAATCTAAAGAAAAATTATGGGAAGAATATATAAATTTTATAATGAATAATCAAGAATGGGTAGAATCTAAAAAGGCAAGGACTTATCAAAGACGATACTGATTATTTAAAATATCAATAGTTTCAAATAAATAATACTTGACAAATTTTGAAAAAAAGATATAATAAACAAGCGTCAGGGGGGTGAATATTATGGAAAATTTATATGATGATGGTAATTTTATTACTTTACCAAAAAAATTAGAAATACCAAAAATTGATGATAAAAAATTAAAAGAATTATATCAAATGTTGAAACCTATTGTTACTATTGGTGAAATAAAATACCTTTTAAGAGAGTTCACATTACAAGAATTAAGAAATCAATCTTATATTTGGAACCGTGATAAAGATAAAAGAGATGTTGTTGATCCAAGCAGATTAGAAACAGTTGATGATTTCTTATGTTTACATACATGGGGATATTATGGTTTATTTAAGCCATCAATAGCTGAAGTATTATCACAAGCACCTGAAAATGTAATTGCCCAAGCAAATACTTTTGAAATTATTGAAAGTCCTAAATCTCGTGAAGATGTTTTCAAATACAAAGAAGTAATAGATAATGGCTTTCATTTATCAAAAGTAAGAGCCTATAAAATGCATTAATAATAAATAAAATGAGCGAATCTCTTAAGGGTTTCGTTCTTTTTATGTTACAATAATTATAGATTTGGATGTGATTATATTGAATAGGATAAATCCATATGAATATTCAGATAATAATAAAAGATATTTTAGTTTAACTTATTATAAAAAGATTAATACCAAAAAAGATAAATATCTTACAATTGATGATGTAACAAATTCTTTATTCAATAAGAAAAGTAAAGAATATAATTTAATTTTAAAAACAAATTTTAATTATTTAAAAAATAATATTGAAATAATTAATAAATTAAAAATAGATGGCCTTTATATAACAGAAAAACAAATTGATATAAATGAAATGGCTAATATCTTCGAAAATTTAAAACCATCTTTAGTTATATATAAATGTCCTAATATAAGTAAAATAAATAATGAACTTATAAAAAGAAATACTTATCAAGGATTTAATAAAAGTATTCTAAATACAGTTAAAAGAGAAATAATATTAAATGTTAAAGAAAATGACTATGCAATTGATGCAACCTTAGGTAATGGTTATGATACTTTGTTTTTAGCAAGTATCTTAAAAAAGGGAAAAGTTATTAGTTTTGATATTCAAGAAAAAGCTATTATTAATTCTAAAAAGTTATTACAAAATTATAATAATGTTACTTTAATTTTAGATTCTCATGAAACTATTAATAAATTAAGATTAGCTAAAAAACCAAAGGTAATATTATTTAATTTAGGTTACTTGCCGGGAGGAGATAAGTTAATTACTACTAAAGCTAAAACGACTATTAAAGCTTTAAAGATAAGTTTATCTATTTTAGACGATAGTGGTTTATTGTTAGTAGTAATTTATCCAGGACACACTGAAGGAAAAAAGGAACAAGAAGAAATTATGAAATGGTTAAATAAAGAAAAAATAAATTATGAAATAAAAAGAAATACATTAAACGAAATTGCACCATTTTTAATTGAAATCAAAAAGAATAATTAATATATTTATCACCAAAATTGTAAAGATTGAATAAATATATTTAAGAAAGCGAAATTTAGGTTTTACTTTTTAAATATATACGTGTTATAATCTTTCGGGTGGTGGTTTTAATGGAACTAAATTATGATGAAAAAGTTATGCTAGCTTTATATGCCGAAATTTATAATAGATCATATGATTATACTAATGATAAAACTCTTGATGGTTACAAAGTAACCCATTTAGAAATGCAAAAAGCTTGTTTAATTTTAGGCTTAATTGTTAATAATTATTTTAAGGATTATAATTGGACTAAATATGGCCCTATATCAATGGAATGTGAACAAAAAATTTCTTTTTTAGAAGCTAAAGAAATGGAAATTGATAAATTTTATCAAGCATTTCAAGAAAATCGTAGCGATGTTTTAAATAAATTATTTGTTCCAGACATTGCCCGTAATTTAAATAATGCTTCTATCATTTTTAATGCATTAAGTTTTGATACCGATAATGATTTTGAATGTATTGAATTAATGGCTGCTTATGTTTATTTAGCTAACAAGGATGAAGAAATGACCTTTTATACCGCGGATAAAATGTATAGTGAACAACATGAAGAAAATTTATCATTTTTAATGCGCCAAAGAATTTGGAAAGAATTAAGTGCTTTTGGTTTAGTAAAAGAATTACCACGTCGTTTAATAATTACCAAAAAGGGATTTAAAAGAAGTGAATAATTCTTTTTCTTTTTTTAAGGATTTGTTATAATAAATAAAAGGATTGATTGTATGAAAGATAAAAATGAACTTAAACAGGAATTAGATACTTTATTAGAAAAAATAAATTTTCTTGGGAGGTCTCTTTGACTTAAATGCTAAAAAAGAAGAAATTCTTACTTTAGAAGGAGAACAAACTAAAGAAAATTTTTGGAATGATATAGAGAATGCTAACAGTGTTAATCAAAAATTAAGTAATTTAAAAAAAGAAATAACTTTATATGAAACCCTACAAAAAGATGTAAATGATACTTTTGATTTATTAAATGAAGATTTAGATGAAGATACAATTACTTTAATAACAGAAAGTATAGCTGAATTAAAAACGAAAATTGATGAAGTAGAAACATCTGTTATTTTAAGTGGGGAATTTGATAGCAATAATTGTTATTTAGAAATTCATCCTGGAGCCGGAGGAACTGAATCCTGTGACTGGGCCAGTATGCTAGAACGGATGTATGAAAGATTTTGTGAAAAGAATGGTTTTACTTACGAAATTATTGATTATCAAAAAGGTGATGAAGCTGGCATAAAAAGTGTTACTTTGAAAATAAAAGGAATGTATGCATATGGTTATTTAAAATATGAAAATGGGATACATCGTTTGGTACGTAAGTCGCCTTTTGATGCTGGTAATAGAAGACATACCTCTTTTGCTTCCGTTTCTATTATGCCGGAGGTAAATACTAATATTGATATCATTATAAAAGAAGAAGATTTAAAAATTGATGTTTATCATTCTTCTGGAGCCGGAGGTCAATCTGTTAATACATCAAACTCGGCCGTAAGAATTACCCACTTACCAACAAAAACAGTTGTTACTTGTCAAGTCGAACGCAGCCAATTAAAAAATAAAGAACGAGCTATGCAAATGTTAAAAAATAAACTTTATTTATTAGAGCTGGAAAAGAAAAATGAA
Organism: uncultured Bacilli bacterium; assembly: GCA_947588765.1. Classification (GTDB taxonomy): domain Bacteria; phylum Bacillota_I; class Bacilli_A; order RF39; family UBA660; genus Onthocola_B. Next base: position 21,605 of record CANPZG010000017.1, on the reverse strand, counting down.
GCTTTAGCTAACTTAAAAGGTGAAAGTAAAAGTATCAACTTTGGTAGTCAAATAAGAAGTTATGTTTTAGAACCCTATAAATTAGTTAAAGATCATCGTACTAATTATGAAAATACTAATCCCGATAAAATATTAGATGGCAGTATTTTAGATATGCTTATATTTAATTTAAAAGAATTAAGATAAAATATAAAGGAGTAAGTTATGGAAAAAAATATCGATGACATTTATTCAAAAATAATCAAAAAGATTTACAAAAATGATATTTATGGTATATCTTATAATAATGAAAAATTGGAATTAATAAAAAGAGAATTTTTAGAAAAATATCGCAATAAACACTTTGATTATGTGGATAAAAGGTTATCTATAATAAAAGAATATGGTTCGTTTTCCCCAATTACCGATTTTGCTAAAGTTATTGGTGCCGATTATAAAACCATAATAGGTCCATCAATTCCTAGCTTATTTAAAGATAGTGTTTCAGTTGGGGCAATATTTATTAATGATGTTGATGGCAACCATAAAACTGATAGTGATCTAGGTGATGGTGATTTAAGTTGGAATTCTTCATACGATGGTGGAGCAATAATTGATAATCGGTATGGTATGAATGGAATTAGACCAATGATTGACTCTGCTAAAATCTTTAATGAAAAAATGCCCGAAATAAAAGAAAACTCTTTTACTAGAAGTAGCTATAGTCCTGTTGAACCAAACAAATTTAAAACTTTAAATGTAAATTATAAATATATTGAATATGGTGAGTATCCCCAAGAAATAGCATCTGCAGAAATTACATCTACTCTTGAAGAAAAATATTTAAAAGGAGAACTTAAAGAAACTGGTAAAATATATATGGTACCTGAAGTTAAAGATAGATATGCTCCAGATAGTTATTATGATGTTAAAGAATATACTTTTAATGATAAAAAATATGTCCGTGTTCAAGTAACTGATCCTGTTGCTTTATCTAATCAACAAAAATATAATAAAGGAGATTATGTTTGGATTGAAGTATCACCTGTTAAATGGTTACTTGATGAGACCACTCACATTTTAATTTCGGAATACATTTTATCAATTTCTAATTCGCTTACAAGTGCTCAAGCATATCTGCAAAATTATTTATCTCATGACATATTTTATATTGCTAAAGATTTAGAAACAGAATATGAAGATATTTTAAAACAAAAAAATATTCTCGCAAAAGTTGTTGATATGATGGATAGCCAAAATATTCGTTTTCAAGAATTAAAACAAGAAATTACTAAAGAAGTAAATGAAATCGCTGATACTAATCCCGAAAAAAGATTATTATTAATAACTAAAGTTTTAATTGCCAAAATAAAAGGTATTAAAGATGATGTATCTCGGAATATACTATATCAAAAAGTAGAAGATACTATTAAAACCTATATGACTAAAAAAGAAAAATTAAATCAAGCTCGGAAAAGTGGTAAACCATTTTTAACTTTAGAACCAGAAAGTGTTCTTTATAGTGTTTGTGAAAGAGAGCTTGAAAATTTAGAAAATGAAATAGTCGAAAAACTAAATGAAAATGTTATTCAAAATATGTATAATGAATTATTTAAAGATTCAAATGATAAAGCAAGATAATTTGCTTTTTTCTTTTTAAAATTTAGATAAGTATTATGTTTCACTTGCAATAATTATAAAATTTGATACAATATGTTGTGCGAGGGAAAAATGGATAAAGCATTAGAATTTTTAGATGATACTCTTAAAAAAGATGATGTTATCATTATTGCTTGTAGTGGAGGCCCTGATTCTTTATGCCTTCTTTCCTTAGTGTGTGAGTTTAAAATAAAAAAAAATCTAACAATTGTTGTCGGTCATGTTAATCATAATTTACGCAAAGAAAGTAAAAATGAAGCTTTATTTGTCAAAAACTATGCCTTAAAAAATAATTTAATTTATGAAGAATTAGATGTTGATTTTGAAAATCAATACAATGAACAAAAGGGTCATAAAAAAAGATATGAATTTTATTTTACTTTAGCAAGAAAATATAAGGCCGGATATATTGCAACAGCTCATCATGGTGATGATTTAATTGAAACTATTCTTATGCGTATTTCTCGTGGTAGCACTCTCGAAGGTTATAAAGGTATTAGTAAAATAACTAAATATGATAAAGTAAGTATTATTAGACCATTATTAGATTATACTAAAGAAGATATTTTAAAATATGACAAAGATAATAATATTCCTTATGTTATTGATAAAAGTAATAAATCTAATAAGTATACTCGGAATAGATATCGTAAAAATATATTACCTTTCTTAAAAAAAGAAGAAAAGTTAGTTCATTTAAAATATCAAAAATTTAGTAGAGAATGTAGTGATTATATTAATTTTGTTAAAGATTATATTAATAACTTAAAAGTAATTAAAGATAATACCATTGATATTACTAAATTAACTAAAGAAACTGATTTTATTAAAAGAAAAGTAATTGAGGAAGTTATTAAAGAAATTCAAAAGGATGATTATTTAGAAATAAATGATAAAGAAGTGCAAGAGTTATTAAAATTATTCAAAGGAAATAATCGCACAATTAATTTAAATAATAGTTATGTTGGTATAAAAGATTATAATAAATTAATAATAAAAAAGGATGAACCAGAGTTAAACTTTAATTATGAATTAACTAAAGATGTTATTACTAAAGATTGGTCCATTAAATTTGAAAAAACAAGTGTTGATAATAGTAATTATTGTATAAGATTAAATAGTAAGGAAATTAAATTACCTTTAAAGATTAGAAAAAGAATAGATGGGGATAAGATGGAAATATTAAACTTAAAAGGTCATAAAAAAGTAAAAGATATTTTCATTGATGAAAAAATAGATACTTTAAAAAGAAATATGTTACCAATAGTAGTAGATAGCAATGATACTATTATTTGGTTACCAGGAATTAAAAAATCGAAATTTGCTAAAAAAAATAATGAAAAGTATGATATAATATTGAAATATGAGGTGAAAGAAAAATGAATGCAAAAATGAATCCTAATGAAAGATTTAAAAATTACTTACCATATATTATATTAATTGGAGTTGTATTTATTGTTTTTAGTGTCTTAAGTATTCAAGGTCAAAAAGTAAATGAAATTGATACTGGTGAATTAATTAAAGAACTAAAAGATGATAAAGTAACGGAAGTTGTTATAACTCCTAAAAGTAATGAAAGCATATATTATGTAACTGGTAAGTTAGATGGTTATAAAGAAAATGAAACATTTAAAGTTAAAGTTGTTGGTAGTGAATTAGATAATATTTTAACTTTAATTGATGAAAATGAAAATATTGAATCTTATAAAACAGAATCTGATCCTGGTGAAAGTATTTTCCTATATATTTTAGTTAATGTTTTACCACTTATTTTAATAGTTGTAGCTATGTATTTTCTAGTTTCAAGAATGGCTAGTGCTAATAAAGGTTCAATGGATTTTGCGAGAAGTAAAGCTCGTTTAAGTAATGAACATGATAAAAAGAGTTTTAAAGATGTTGCTGGTTTAAAAGAAGAAAAAGAAGAAGTAGAAGAATTAATTGACTTTTTAAAGAATCCTAAAAAGTTTGAAAAATTAGGAGCTAGAATTCCTAAAGGGGTTTTACTTGTAGGGCCTCCCGGAACTGGTAAAACTTTACTTGCTAAAGCTATTGCTGGTGAAGCTAATGTACCTTTCTTCTTCATCAGTGGTTCAGACTTTGTTGAACTATATGTTGGGGTTGGGGCAAGTCGGGTTCGTGATATGTTTAAAGAAGCCAAAAGAAATGCTCCATGCTTAATATTTATTGATGAAATAGATGCTGTAGGTCGTCAAAGAGGAACTGGTTTAGGTGGCGGTCATGATGAAAGAGAACAAACTTTAAACCAATTACTTACCGAAATGGATGGTTTTGGGGAAAACGAAGGGATTATCATTATCGCAGCAACTAATAGACCAGATGTTCTAGACCCTGCCTTACTTAGACCAGGTCGTTTTGACCGTCAAGTAACTGTAAGCTTACCTGATTCCAAGGAAAGAGAACAAATACTTGCCGTTCATGCGAAAAATAAAGTTTTAGCTAGTGATGTTAATTTAGAAAATTTAAGTTTGAGAACTCCAGGTTTTTCGGGAGCTGACTTAGAAAACTTACTTAATGAAGCAGCTTTGTTAGCCGTTCGTCGTAATAAAAATGCGATAACAATGGATGAAATTGATGAAGCAACCGATAGAGTATTATTGGGACCTGCTAAAACAACAAGAAAAATAACAGATAAAGAAAAGAAATTAGTTAGTCTACATGAAGCCGGACATGCTGTTATTGGTCTAAAATTAAAAGATGCACAAGAAGTTCATAAAATAACAATTATTCCAAGAGGTATGGCTGGTGGTTATACAATGATGTTACCAAAAGAAGAAAAAATGGCTGTCCTTACTAAGAATGAATTACTTGCTCAAATAACTGGACTACTTGGTGGTCGAGTAAGTGAAGAAATGTTCTTAAAAGAAATATCAACTGGAGCTAGTGATGACTTCAAAAAAGCTACGCGTATTGCTAGAAGTATGGTTACTGAATATGGTATGAGTGATTTAGGCCCAGTTCAATATGAAGAAAAACAAGAAGGTGTTTTCTTAGGCCGTGATTATTCTAAATCAAAGAATTTCTCTGATCAAGTTGCCTTAGAAATAGACCAACAAACAAGAAGTATCATTGAACAATGTTATAAAGAAGCTAAAAAAATTATTGCGGATAATAAAGACTTAGTTATGAAACTGTCTGATGCTTTAATGAAATATGAAACAATTACGAGAGAACAAATTCTTTCAATCGTGGAAAATGGTAAAATAGAAGAACCTAAAGAAGAAAAGGACGAAAAGGAAGAAAAAGAATCAAAGACAACTAAGAAAAAAACAACTAAAGAGGAAGAATAGGAAAGAAGGTAAAAAACAATGTTAGAAAATATTTTATTAGTAATATCTGTATTATTAATCGCTATCGTATTACTTCAAGGAAATAAAGCAAGCGATGCCGGTCAAATAATTATGGGTGGTAATGAAGCTTTATTTCAAAATATGAAAGAAAGAGGATTAGAATTATTTATATCTCGGGCAACTATGGTTTTAGGTCTAGTTTTCTTTGTAGTATCTTTCATTCTATTCTTAAGTTAATAAATTAGTTGGCTATATGCCAATTTTTTTATGGGTAAAAGTTCCTTAACTTTAACCTTTTTAATTAATATAAAATATGTTATACTTTAAATAGTGATAGATATGAATAATAGAAAAGGTTTCACATTAATTGAATTATTAGTTACAGTTGCATTAATTGGTACAATTGGTGTAATTGTTGGTGTAAGTGTTAATAGTTTGATGGATAATCAAAAGAAAAAATCTTACGATGAATTCGTTGCTAACTTAGAACAAGCTGCGTGTGTTTTAGTGCAAAGTGATAGTAGATCTGAAGAAACTTGTGCTTCCGGTGTTAACAATTGTAAGGTTTATTTAAAGGATTTAATTAAATATGGGTTAGTTAAGAAAACAACTGATAACCCTATGACGGAAAAAAGTATCAGTGAAGATACAACTAGTTATGTACAAGTTACTATAACTAATGGTGAAAGAAATTGTAAATTTGTCGATACAGTGTGTACCGATTGTTAAATGAGGCAAATATGAAAGAAAAAATACTTGACGTAATGAATGATGTACCTAAAGCAATAGATATTATGGCTATTAATGATATGTTAGGTTTAAAATCTGTTGAAGAGTTACAAGAATTGCAAAAAAATATCAAAGATTTACAAGAAGATGGCTTAATGCATGAAACGAGGAAAGGCGAATACATTTTAATTAAAAATTGTAAGTCTTTAATGACGGGACTATTAAGTGTTAATAAAACAGGTAATGGTTTTTTACTCGTGGAAGGACCGGATATTTTTATTGCTAAAGAAAACTTAAATGGGGCTATTAATGGCGATATGGTAGAAATAGATACAATTAGATACCAAAATAGCATTGAAGGAAAAGTAATTAAAATATTAAAAAGAAATTTAGATAATATTGTGGGGGAAATTGTTAGTAAAAATGGAAAACTTGCCTTTGAACCTGATGATGCTAAATTAACAATTAAATTAAAAGTTGATTATGATTCCCTAAAACATTGTGTAGAAGGTCATAAAGTTTTATTAAAAGTTATTAGAGAAATAGAACCTAATTTTTATTTAGCTAAAGTTGATAAAATAATAGGTCATAAAAATGATCCAGGGGTAGATATTATTTCTATTGCTTTAAGACATAATATTGCTATTGATTTTAGTGAAGCTACTATTAAAGAATTAGAGTTTATTCCAAGTAGTGTAAGTGAAGAAGAACTTAAAAATCGTAAAGATTTAACTAATAAAACTATTTTTACCATTGATGGTGATGATACCAAAGATATTGATGATGCCATTTCTATAGAAAAAGAAAATGATAATTATCGTTTAGGTGTTCATATTGCTGATGTATCTCATTATGTAAATGTTGGTTCAGCTTTATATGAAGATGCCTATATGCGAGGAACTTCATCATATCTTGCCGATATCGTTATTCCAATGATACCTCATCAATTATCAAATGGTATATGTAGTTTAAATGAAGGTGAAATAAGACTTACTTTAACTTGTGAAATGTTAATTAACTCTAAAGGTAAAGTTATTGATTATGACATTTATGAATCATATATTAAGTCTAAAAAGAAAATGACCTATAAAAATGTTAATAAGATTTTAGAGAATAATGAAGTACCTGAAGGGTATGAACCTTTTGTTGCGGATTTAAAATTAATGGCTGAACTAGCAGCCATCCTTCGCAAAGAAAAAATAAATCGCGGTTATATTGATTTTGAATTAGATGAAGCCAAAGTTATTCAAGATGAAAATGGTAAAGCTATAGATATAGTAAAAAGACAAAGAGGTGTGGGGGAAAATCTAATTGAAGATTTTATGATTGTCGCCAATGAAACTGTTGCAACACATGTTACTAATATGGATTTACCTTTTATCTATCGGGTTCATGATATCCCAAGTAGCGAAAAAATTGAAGACTTTGTTAATTTAGTAAAACAAATGGGTTATAAATTACAAACTAATATAACTAAGTTAACTCCTTTAACAATGCAAAATATTTTAAAGGAATTAAAAGGCAAAAATGAATTTGCTATTCTTTCTAGTACTCTACTTCGAAGTATGAAAAAAGCTAAATACAGTACTAATAATATTCAACATTTTGGTTTAGCTAGTCTTTGCTATACGCATTTTACTAGTCCAATTCGAAGATTTCCTGACTTAACAGTCCATCGCCTTTTAAGAACATATTGTTTTATGCATAAAATTGATATGGAAACCATAAACTTTAATAGTAAGTACTTAATTGATGTTGCAGAAAACTCGAGTGAAACTGAAGTAAATTCCGTTGAAGCGGAACGGGATGTCTTAGATATGAAGATGGCCGAATATATGATGGACCATATTGGTGGGATATATGATGGTATTATTTCTTCAGTTGTTAATTTTGGCTTTTTTGTTGAACTACCTAATTTAATTGAAGGTTTAGTTCATATAAGTTCTCTTGATGGTTATTATACCTATGTTCCTGAAATGTTATCTTTAGTAAGTACGGATAAAAAAACAACTTATCGTATTGGGGACAAAGTAAAAATTATCGTAGTAGCTGCTTCCAAAGAAAATGGCACAATTGATTTTGAAATCTATAATGGTGAAGAAAATGGAAATTAGAAATAAAAAAGCTTACTACAATTATTTTATCCTAAAAGAAATAGAAGCTGGAATTGAATTAGTAGGAACCGAAATAAAATCAATTCGTAAAGGTAGTGCTAATATAAAAGATAGTTATATTAGAATAAAAGATAATGAGGTATTTTTAATTAATACTTATATTGAAAAATATGAACAAGGTAATAATTTCAATCATAACCCAACAAGAGAAAGAAAATTATTATTACATAAAAAAGAAATAAAAAAATTATATGAAGAAGTTAAAACGGAAGGTGTAACTTTAATACCTTTAAAGATTTATTTAAAAAATAATCATGCCAAAGTTTTAATTGGGGTAGCTAAAGGTAAAAAGTTATATGATAAAAGAGAAAGTATTAAAAAAAGAGATATCGAACGGGAAAATAGATAAAAAAGGAGTAGTAAAATGAAAATAAAATTAAATAGAAGGAATAAGAAAAAAATTATTCTTGGTGTTACTACTGTAGTTGCTATTATTGTAGTTGCAGTTGTGGCTGTAGTTTTATTTAAATCTAACCTATTTAAGAGTAAAGAAAAAACTAATGAAAGTGGTAACTTTGATAATAAAGTTAATAATTTAGATGTTGAAGAAGATTTACCTAAATTAAATATTGTTGATTTAAATTCGAAAAGTAGACCTTATGCTGTTATGATAAATAATATTAAAGTTGCTCGGCAATTCCAAAGTGGTTTACAAGATGCATATATCATTTATGAACTTATTGCTGAAGGTGGCATTACGAGAATGTTAGCTTTATTTAAAGATCAAGAAACAGCTAGAATTGGAACCATTCGTAGTGCTCGACATTATTATCTAGATTATGTTTTAGAAAATGATGCCATATATGTTCACTGGGGATGGTCTCCTCAAGCCGAAAGTGATATTAAAAGTTTAGGTATTCAAAATATTAATGGCTTAAAATATGGTAATACTTATTTTTGGAAAGATGATGCTATAAGAAAAATGGGTGTAGGTACAGAACATACAGCTTACACCAGCATGGAAAAGTTAAAGACTGCAACAGAAAAACTTAATTATCGTTCTGAAACGGATCAAGATTTACTATTTAATTATTCTCCAGAAGAAGTAGATATAAGTACTTTGGAAGGCGCTATAAGTGCTACAAGTATTGATATAAACTACTCTAGTAGTACGAAAAACCATTATGATTATGATAGTGAAACCAAAACATATTTAAGAAGTGTAAATGGGGTTAAACATACCGATTATGTTACGAAAAAACAATATAGTTTTAAAAATATAATTGTTTATCAAGTGGATAATGTATCTATATCTGGTGACAAAAAAGGACGCCAAGACTTAAAAAATACCGGAACTGGAGAAGGATACTTTATTACTGATGGATATGCTGTACCAATTAAATGGACTAAAAAAGATCGTAAAAGTCAAACAGTTTATACTTTAAATGATGGTACAGAAATAACATTAAATGATGGAAATACATTTATTCAAATACAACCTAAAGGACAAACATTGTCAATTAAATAAAAAGGAGGTTACTAATGCAAGCATTTCTAAGTTTTCTTGAACAAAATTATCTTTGGTTTTTGATTATTGCTATTGTTTTAGTTTTAGCGTTAATTGGTTATTATGTGGATGTTAAAAAAGATGCTATTGATAGTCCCTTTAAAAAGAGCAAAAACAAAGTTGAAGTTGTACCAGATAATGCTATGGAAAACATCAATATTCAAACCAATATGAGTTTAAACGAAATGATTAATAAATCAGCTGGTAATATTAATAACAATAACAACATTAATAACAATCAATAAAGATTTAAGAGACAACCCTTAAATCTTTTTTTGTGTTTTTATTATATAAAGTTTCAATCATTTTATTTATAGCTTCTTTATCTTCATTAGGTAAAGAATAATATTTCGAAATGATATCATTTTCATCAATTAAACCTTCAATACTAGTATTAAGTACTTTAGCTATTCTTAAAGCTACTGCCAAAGAAGGTGTTCTTGTATTACTTTCATAATAAGTTATACTTTGTTGGGATACACCCACTAACATACTCAATTTAACTTGGGTTATTCTTTTTGCTTCTCTTAATTTTTGCATATTTCTTAAATTTACTTTTTCATTATCCATATTTACCACCTCTAGTATAATTATCTATCATTTTTAAATGTCTAACTTTTACCTAGAGTGGTAATTTTTATTTACAAACTTTCAAATTATAGTTATAATAAAATTAACCATAATAATAAGGGAGTATCGATATTATGAAAAATAGAAAAAAAGAAATAACATTGTTAGTAATAGCAATATTAGTAATAGTAAGTATGATTGCAGGAGCAACATATGCTTTCTTTAAAGCACAAACTGGTCCAGCAGCTAACTTTGATATAAATGCTACAACTAGTACAACTGATAATCTAACATTTTCTACTGAAGATGAGATAGTATTAAATGTCACAGCTGAAAATTTAAAAAAGAGTGGTAGTGATTTATCAGATACAGCAATAGCAAGAGCAAGATTAATAGCCAATAACTCAAGTAATAGTGCAACAGCATATTATAATGTTTATTTATTAATAGAAGAAAATGAAATGGAATATTCAAGTTATACCAAAGAAGGACAACCTAATTTAGAATTCATGAATAAAGAAGAAAAAGAGAAAGCAAATCTAGAAGGATATATAGGAGTACCAGAATTAGTATTAAGTGTAAAAAAGAATGATGGAGAATACAAAATAATCAAAAGACTAACACCAACAGATGGAGGATATGATATAACCGAAGCAGATGGATTATATGCAATAGGAGAGAATGAAAAAATAACAACAACAAGTGATGTAACTGATACATGGGAAGTAAAAGTAACATTTAAGAATTTAAATTATAATCAACAATTAAATACAGGAAGAAGTTTAAAAGGAAAAATAATCATAACAGCAGAAAAGTTACTTTATGAAATAAATGATGCAGTAGGATTAAGAAAATTAAGTGAAGAAGTAAAGAATGGAGATAGTAAAGAAGGTAAATATATTGTTTTAACAGATGACATAGATTTAGGGACACATGAAAATGATGTAAGTAACTTTACCCCAATAGGTACAGAAAACAATCCGTTTCAAGGAAACTTTAATGGAGATAATCATACAATAAGTAATTTATATATAAATAACACAACAAGTAATATGGCTATAGGTTTATTTGGTGTAATTCAAAATAGTAATATAAATAATTTAATAATAAAGGGAGAAATAAAATCAAGTACCAAAGCAGCAATAGGTAGCCTTGTTGGTAATTCTCATAATACAACATTTAAAAATATAAATAACTATGTAAATATAGAAAATAATTATAATGATTGGCATTCTGGTGGAATAGTGGGAGCAGTATTAGGAGAAACTCTTTTAGAAAATTGTTTCAATTACGGAAATATTTCTGGAGGAAATCAAACAGGTGGATTAATAGGCTATGTAAATCCCAATGTAACATTAACTATTAATAATTCAGCAAATAAAGGAAGTGTAAGTAATAATATTGGTAGTGTAGTTGGTGGTTTAATTGGAATTAATTATAGTACTAATTTTGTAAGAATAAATAATTCTCATAATGAAGGAACAATAAATTCAACAAGTACACAAAGAAGTAATATTGGTGGTATTATAGGTCAAGCTAATGGAAGTATAGAAATAAATGATAGTTATAATATTGGAAACGTAACCGCTAATGGTGAAAGTGGTGCACAATTAGGAGGTTTAATAGGATATGCAAGTAAAAAAGTCATAATTAATAATTCATATAATGACAATAATACATTAAAAATAAGCCCAAATGGATTTGACATTTTTGCAGTGAATGGAGGATTAGTAGGAGTCATAAGTAATCAAAGTGAAATTAATATTATAAAAAATAGTCATAATTCTGGTACTATTATAAATGGTAATCGAGTAGGTGGCATAATTGGTTCAATAGAAAGCGGAATAGTAATTGATAGATGTTTTAATACAGGAAATATCCAAGATGAAGGAGAAATATGGACTTCACAAAGTCAAATTGGTGGGTTAATAGGTGTTGCAAATAGTTGGAGTTTTTTTCATCTAAAGGACATAATAATAAATAGTTACAATCTTGGAAATATAATAGCTAATAATGAAACAACTACACATGTATCTGGTATATTACAAAATATGCATAGTAATAACCTAATCCTATTAAATAGTTATAATATTGGTAATTTAGACTTACAAAGCATTGGTGATGTATCAGGCTTAGTATTTAGTGGCAATAAAGGATTACAAAATCAAAGTACAGAAAAAAATACTAATATATTAAATAATGTGTATAATTTAGGTATAACAAGTAGTGTAAATTCAAACAAATATAGTTTAGGTTATTTTGAATTAGATATGACAACAAATGATATAAAAAATACATATTATTTTAGTGGTGAAAATGATTTAGGAAGTAATATAGATGGTATTGGAACATCTATGCCTATAAATCAAATGAAAAATCAAAGCTTTGTTGATAAACTAAATCAAAATATTGAAAGTATTAATCTAGAAGAAATAGACCCAGTATTAAAAGATTACAAATTAGTTAATTGGAAACTTGGTAACGACGGTTACCCAACATTAGACTTCTAAAAAAATATGAATTGAATAAGTTATAATGCTTATTCTTTTTTCTAGGTCTTTATATTTTTCTAAATATTTGTTATAATGGTTTAGCAAGGTTAAAGGAAGGTGTTATGATGGATTTATCCTATATCTGGAGTATTATTACTAAAATAATAGATATATGTTTTGTATGGCTTGCATTTTATTATATATTAAAAAATGTTAAAAATAATATTAAAATGGTTTTAATTGTTAAAGGAGTAATAGTTATCTTAATAGTTAAACTATTAAGTGATTTATTAAATCTTTATACAGTTGGAGTTATTCTCGAATATGCTATTCAATGGGGACCACTTGCAATAATTGTTATTTTCCAACCAGAAATTAGAAGTGTTCTTGAAAGTTTAGGTCGAACACAATTATTAGGTCGTCATAAAGTATTAACAGTTGATGAAAGAGAAAAAGTTGTTTATGAAATAACTAGAAGTGTTGAATATTTAAGAAAGAATAGAATTGGGGCTTTAATCGTTATTGAAAGAGAAATATCTTTAGAAGAATATATTTCATCTTCAACAAAGATTTATGCTGATATTTCTGATTCATTACTTGAAACAATATTCTTCCCTAATTCACCACTTCATGATGGTGGCGTAATTATTCAAGGAGATAGAATTACTTGTGCTGGTTCTGTATTTAAAACAAGTATGAACCCTAATTTATCAAAAAGATTAGGAACAAGACATAGAGCAGCTTTAGGTATTGCCGAAGAAAGTGATGCTTTAGCTTTAGTAGTTTCAGAAGAAACAGGAAGATTAAGTATTGCCGTTGATGGCGAACTACATTATAATCTAGATCCTGATCAATTTAGAATGATGTTAATTGATGAGTTACAACCTAAGACACAAGTTTTCTTCGAAGCAGATGAAAAGGAAGAAGAAAGCGAAGGTGAAAAAGATGCGTAAGTTATTCAAAAAAATCTATAATTTTATTGATAAAAGAATTATTGTTCCTATAAGTAGAATGATTTATTACATTTCAAAAAAATGGAAAAAGAATCAAGGTAAGTTAGATAAAATACTAAATAGACCTCATTTCTTAATTTATTTATCTTTAGTAATTGCGGTAGTATTTTTCTTGCTGATTGATTCAAAAGTTGTTACTTTAGTAGAAACTGAAGCAGAAGTTATTCGCAATGTTCCCGTTGTAGTTAATTATAATGCGGAAGCCTACGTTGTTGAAGGTGTACCAAGTACTGTTGATATAACAATATCTGGTCGTAAAAGTGATATCTACTTAGCTAAACAACTCGGAGAATATGAAGTAGTTTTAGATTTATCGGATTATACAGCATCCTCTAAAACACATAAAGTATATTTTAGTTATTCTAAATCAATAAATAGTTTAAATTATAAACTTGACCCATCTTATGTTCAAGTATCAATTAAGAATAAAGAAAGTAGCGTTTTTGCTTTATCTTATGACCTATTAAATATTGATGAATTAAATAGTAAATTAAGCGTTAAGAGCGTAAGTTTAAATAAATCAGAAGTTGTTGTTAAAGGAAGTAACGAAGCTTTAGAACAAATTGCTACAGTTAAGGCCTTAATTGACTTAAAGAAACAAGATTTTAAAGCCGCTGGTACATACGATATTGATGATGTAGAATTAGTTGCATATGACTCTGAAGGGGTTAAATTAAATAATGTGGAAATAGTTCCGGAAACAACAAGTGCCACATTAGTAATTGATAGTTATTCTAAACAAGTTCCTCTTGCCGTTCAAACAACCGGTAAGTTAGTGGCTGGTAGAGCAATTGCTTCATTATCTATAGATGGAGCTGATAACCAATCAATAACTATCTATGGTGAAAAAGAAGAAATAGATAAGATTGAAAGTGTTCCAGTTACAATTAATGTTAATGATGAAGGAAATAGTAATACTAAAACTTATGATGTATCAATAACTAAACCTAATGGGGTTAGAGAAATGAGTACTAGAAGTGTTAAAATAACTGTTACTTTTGGTGAAGAACAACAAAAGACTTTAGATTTACCAATAGTATCAACCGAAAATCTAGCTGATGGATTAGTAGCAATGCAAGTACCTAATCAAAATATTACGATTCAAGTAAAAGGTGTTGCCTCAGTTATTGAAAGCATTGATTCCGTTAAACCAGTTGTTGATTTAAGTGGTTTAGGTGTTGGCGAACATGAAGTTGAAGTTAAAATAAGTAATAGTGATCCTAAAATTACTTATGAAGTTTCAAGTAAGATAAAGATTCAAATAACTCAAGCTAAATAGGACTTTGATTAATTTCAAGGTTCTTTTCTTCTATGGATATGTTATAATTAATTAGGGAGGTTAAATAATGCAAAGAAAACCAATAACTATTGATAGAATTGATGCTGAGACTAATGGAAAAGTAATTCTTCCACAAGAACCAGAACAAGTAAGAAGTATTAAAATGACAGAAGAAGGAATTCCTGCAGTACCAGTATTTAGAGAATATAGAAATGTTGAGCCAATAAAGGAAAAAATACCTAATGAAGAAATTGAAACAACAATAGAAGGAAAAACTCGTAAATTAATAAAAGATTCTAAATTAATTAAATAATATAATCATTAAAAAATAATATTTACAATAATTATAACTTATGGTATTATCTAATTAGAAACAAAAGGTTTCTATATACATTTAAATGTATATGTATATACTGTGTTCTTAACGAACGTATCGGCTAATGCCGAATGACTGAGGTCTTCCGACCGTATGGCTATTACTAATGTAATAGCTATTTTTGTTTAGTTAAAAATAATTTTATCTCTTTATCTATTATATCTAATGTTTTTTCATCACAATAACATTTAACGCTATTATTAAATATTTTCTTTTTGCTTATTGTTGTAATTTGTGTTATTAAAGCATAAGTATTTTTATTATATTTTTGATTATTAATTGATTTTAGTATATTTCCTAAATATAATCTCTTATATCCATTTTTTGAAGTTAAGGGGAGTACAGTTATGTTATCTACATTATTATTATTATTATTATTATTATCATCACCATTTAAAACAATAGCAAAATGAGTATTAGATAACTCAGATCCAACATTTATTCCAAAATCCACTTTAATTATTTCACCTCTTTTAAAATTAGCTTTATTAGAAGTTTTATTTTTAGCCTCGTTTTTAAAAATAGTACTTTCTTTCTCTAACCAATTTCCTAATTTTAAAAATTTTGAACTTTTGGAATTATATGCAATTTTATAATTTATACAACTACTATTAATTTTTTCGAGTTGACTTTTTTCTTGAACTTTAGTAATCATCTTTAATATTCCTTTCTATATATTTTAATAATAAAAAATTTAGTAATTTATTATAGGTAGCTAAAAATAATAAATCAAGCATTTCGACAAAACTAGAAATTATTCGACACAAATTTTTAGTTTTTTTCACGTTGTAAACTTTAGTAAAATTAAAACACCACGCTTGATATATATATATATATAGTAAAATAAGGAAAAATGAGGTGTTTGAAAAATGAATAAAAAGAAAACAATAATACTTTTAGTAATAGGAATACTTGTAGTAACAATAATGTCAATAGGTGTTACATATTCTTTTATGTTACCAAAAGTTACAAAAGATAGTAATGAAACAGAAATAGGAATAAATAATTGTGCAAAGATAACACTAAAAGATAATAATAGTACAATAAATCTAACAAATATGTATCCCATGGAAGAAGAAATGGGATTACAAACAGAAGCATATGAATTTACGATAAGTAGTACATGTGAAGAATATACTGGATTTAATTTATATCTATTAACTTTTAGTGATAATGGGATAGAAGATGATTTAATAAGATATGGAATAACAAGTAAGAATGGTACCTTGTTAGAAACAAATTTAATAACAAAAGAAGAAGCAAAAGATATTTCAACTGAAGAAATAGAAGAAATAAAACAAGGAATAAATAAAGAATACAGTAAAATATATAAAGTATATAGTAATTACATACCTTTACAAGGAGAAAGTGAATATAAATTACATATATGGATAGATGAAAAAGCTGATAATGACACAATGGGAAAGAATATTAAACTAGGAGTATTAGTAAAAGGATACAAAAGAGAAGAAACAATGGCAGAATACATAATAGCTCATAAAGATAATACATTAATATATCATGATGGTTCAATTAAAGACGAAGAAGGTAATATAACAGATGCTTTTGATTATTCTTATCGCTATGCTGGGGCTAGTGATATAGTTAATAATTTTGTTTGTCTAGATGGAGGTGAAACTGCAACAGATGATTGTGCCAATGGAGATGTCGACTTATATCGTATCATAGGATTATTTAAAAACGAACAAAATCTATATGAATTAAAGTTAATTAAATATGATTATGCTACTATTAATGAACTTGGATTAAATGGAACTTATAGCGGTAGTTCATACAGCTTTGGTAGCGCTTTTTATAAAGGAAATATAGAAAATTTTCCTAATATAGGTGGTTATTATTGGTCTGCTATTAATAAAGCAAATTCATGGATAGATAGTGTACTAAGAAAAACAAATTTAAATGATTTTTATTTAAATACCTATCTAAAAACCACTAAGAATATAGATATAGATAAATTAATAACAATGCATACATGGAGCTTAAATGGACATAGTACAGATTATACAAATCTCAAAATAATATATAATAGCGAAATGAATAATGAAACACTTCAAACTAAAACAGTAAACGATAATATAGGGTTAATGTATGTTTCAGATTATGGTTATGCAGCGGATCCAACTAGTACAAACAATTGGAGCGATATTATGCATGATAGCGCTACTACTTATACTAGTTATAAATTAAATAATTGGTTGTATATGGGACTTTCTGAATGGACTATTTCTCCCAACACATCAACTAATAATATAGCTTTTGGTATTAGTGGTTATGGTTATCTTGCTACTTATTCTGTAAATACTGGTGCTCACGGCATTAGACCTTGTTTTTATCTAAATTCAAATGTCATAATCCAAAGTGGTAAAGGAATTAAAGACAATCCCTATCGTATTTCCATTTAACCCACAAAAAAAGTTCTAACAATCTAGAACTTTTTTATTTAGATTCATGGTCTAAATCCATAAAGAAAATTCCAATATTTATTAAACCACATATACCAACAATTGCATAAATAATTCTTTCTAATATTTCCATACTACCAAATAAAGCTTCAACTAAATTAAAATCAATTATCCCAATTAATCCCCAGTTAATAGCTCCTATAATGGTAAATACTAATGCAATTTTTTGTATTGTTGCCATAATCCATCCTTCCTTTTACTTATATTATGGCTTAATATTTCTTAATTATTCATGTATATTTTAAAAAATGACAAATATATTTTAATTAGAAAGAGGGGTTAAGGTTTTGAAAAAATTTCTTATATTAGGAATATTTACTTTATTTTTTATATGTGGGTGTGGTAAGTATTCAGTAGATAATGCCGTAAAAGATTTTACTAATAAAGTAAATAATAGTAAATCTTATAAATTAACAGGAACAATGGAAATAAGCAGTAGTGAAGAAACATTTACTTATAGTTTAGAATCTTACTTTTTAAAAGATAATTATTATAAAGTAGTTTTAATAAATCAAACTAATAATCATGAACAAGTTATTTTAAAGAATCCTGAAGGATTATATGTTGTTACACCTTCACTTAATAAAAGCTTTAAATTTGATAGTGTTTGGCCCGAAAATTCATCCCAAGCTTATCTATTAGGTTCTTTGGTTAATGACTTAAAAAATGATTCGAAAGTAGAAATGGAAGAAACTGATAATAATTATATAATTAAAAGTAGTGTAAATTATCCTAATAATGAAGAACTCGTATATCAAAAACTATATTTTGATAAAAATATGAATATTAATAAAGTTGAAGTTTATAATAGTGATGATATTGTTAAAATAAAAGTAAACTTTAATGAAGTAAACTTAAAAGCTAAATTAGATGAAGATGACTTTGTTTTAGAAGACTTAATTGATGAAGATTTAAATAATATGGAAAATGAAGATAATAATAAGGAAGAAGATAAAAATTGTGAAACAGAAGATTGTAAAACACAATCAAGTGGTGCATTAGATGATATTATCTATCCATTATATATACCCGCGAATACCTATTTAAGTGATTCGGAAACTGTCAATGGGGAAGATACTGATCGAGTAATACTAACTTTCAGTGGTGAAAAAAACTTTGTTATCGTCGAAGAAGTATCAAAAGTAAGTAATGATTTTGAAGTTATCCCTGTGTTTGGTGATCCCTTAATGCTTTATGAATCCATTGGTGCTTTAAGTTCAAATTCTTTAAGTTGGGATGCCAATAATATAAATTATTATCTTGTAAGTAGTGATTTAAGCACTCAGGAAATGGTTAGTGTGGCCTCAAGTTTAGGAAATTCGACTTTAGTTTCATCATTAAAATAGACATTTCGTCTATTTTTTGTTATACTTTAAGTGGTGGTGTTTTATGAAAAAGAATATAAGTTTTAACGATGATCAAAAAGAAGTATTTCGTTTTGTTATTATTGTTGCCGTAATTGCTTTAATTGTTTTAGTTATTTACTTAGCTAGTTACTTCGCAACTAAAAAAAATGTTTATCACTATGATACTAGTAAAGAAGGAGAAGTTAGTACTGATGTTGTAACTATTGGTACAATGTTTAATAAAGATGAAGAAGAATATTATGTAGCAATATATAAAAATGATGATGTAAATGCTATTTACTATTCAGCTTTATTTAACAAATATATGGGCGAAGAAAAATCTTTAAATATTTACTTCTGTGATTTAAATAATAAATTAAATGAAGACTATTATAGTGAAAAAAGTAATCCCAAAGCTAAAACAATTAAAGATTTAAAAGTAGGCGACTTTACATTTGTTAAAATTAAAGATGGCAAAATAACGAAATATTTAGAATCAATCGAAAAAGTAAAAGAAGAATTAGAAATTTAAGAAGTTGTTAAGACTTCTTTTTCTTTATTTTAATTTATTAACGTGATAAAATTAATATAAGGAGTATAGAGTTATGACAAAAAGTAAGGGATTTAATTTAGTAGCAGTTGTTTTAATTATGATATTTACTTCCATTATATCAGCTATTACTGTTGGAGTTATTATTACAAATAGTTCGAAGATAAATGGTAATAACTATAATGAGTTATTAAATGATGAAAATGTTAAAGAATTTTTAAATGTATATAACTCTATATTAGATAATTATTATGAAGATGTTGATAAAACAGCAATGGTTGAAAGTGCGATTAATGCCATGTTAAATTATTTGGATGATAACTATACTACTTATATGTCTCCAGAGGAAAAACAAAATTTAGCAGAACGTTTAAGTGGTACTTATCAAGGCATTGGTGTAACTGTTAAACAATGTAGGATAATTGATGTTACACCAAACTCTCCGGCGGAAGAAGCTGGTTTAAAAGTCGATGATGTAATTATTAAAATAAATAATAAAGATTTTAGTACTTGTGATGATGGTACCAATTATTTATTAACCGAAGTGATTCGTGAAAATAGTAATAAGACTATTAATGTAACAGTTAAAAGAGGCGAAGAAGAAAGAACAGTACAAGTTAATGTTAAAGAATTATTGTATCCTTTAGTAACTTCTCAAATGATTGAAGATACCAAGATTGGTTATATTGGCTTTTCTATTTTTTCAAGTAATATAACCGAACAATTTGTAACCGCCTTTAATGAATTAAAAGAACAAGGCTTAGAAAAGTTAATTATTGATTTAAGAGGAAATACCGGTGGTTATTTAGAAGGAGCTCGGGGCATAGCTAGTTTATTTATAGAAAAAGGTAAAGAATTATTTACTTTAGAAGGTAAAGATAAAAAAGAAACCTTTTATGATGAAGATGATACCTCCGAACAAATACCAATTGTTATTTTAATTAATGGCTCTAGTGCTTCGGCGAGTGAAATTTTAACTGGGTCTTTAAAAGATAGCTATGGGGCTACATTAATAGGTACAACATCATTTGGTAAAGGTAAAGTTCAACAAACATACACTTTGGATGATGGTAGTATGGCGAAATACACGACAGCTTTATGGTATCGACCTAATGGAGAATGCATTGATGGAGTGGGTATAAAACCCGATATTGAAGTTGTAAACGAAGAGACAACTGATGAAAACGGTCAAACAGTAATAATTGATAATTCCCTACCTAAGGCCATTGAATACTTTAATACTGTAAACTAAGGCAAAGCAATTTTGCCTTTTTTCTTTAAATCGGTTATAATGTAAATATGATGGAAAGAAAAATAAAAGTAGGAGAACATTATCGGATACATTGTTATAAGCACAATGGCAAAATCATAAGAGCTAGTGAAAATACCATAATTTTAGATGAAACCGATGATTATATTGTTTGTGCTAATAACAAAGTTCAAATCCAAGAAAGTGATGGCAGAGATTATAATACAAAAGAGCTGGCAATTCTTTTCTTTTATAAAAAACATTGGTTTAATGTTATTGCCCAATTAAAATCTTTTGGTTTATTCTATTATTGTAATATGGCATCTCCCTTTACAATTGACGAAGATATCATTAAATATATTGATTATGATTTAGACTTAAGAGTATACCCCGATGGTGGATATCGTATACTAGACAAAAATGAATACAAATATCACTGTAAAGTAATGAATTATCCTCCGGAAATAGATTTTATTTTAAAAAAAGAGTTAAATTACCTTATTAATATGAAGAAAAACAATGAAGGTCATTTTAATAAAGAGTTGATAAATAAATATTTTAAAAAATATCAAGAAATAATAAATTTAGAAGAAAAATAAGGAATTTTTAGTAAAAAATCACATAAAATATAAGGAAAAATCAAATTTTGTCAAAAAAATGTAAAAAAATTGAAATTTTTTGTTGACAAGTGGTTTTTTGTTTGATATATTATTAACGCACAGCCGGAAAAGGGCAGTGCAGAATGATCTTTGAAAACTAAGTAAAATGTCAATTTGAGTAGCTTAGGAAAAACTTAAAAATAAGATTTAAAAAAATAAAATCTTTTTTATTGAGAGTTTGATCCTGGCTCAGGATGAACGCTGGCGGCATGCCTAAGACATGCAAGTCGAA
>CANPZG010000016.1 GCA_947588765.1 uncultured Bacilli bacterium | reverse complement strand
GTAAGAACATCGGTAACTCAAGGAACAGGAAGAATAACCAAATATGAATATTATAAAGATGGAAGTAGGGTAACAACGGTTTCATCATCATCAACGTCAGATTACTATACCTTTACTGGCTTAAGTCCAGATACATCATATACCTTTAAAGTATATGTATATGATAGTAATGGTTTATATGACTATGATTATGTAACAGTAAGAACGGATGATATTGAACCACCAAGAGTTTTGTTATATGAATATGATACAACTGCAAATAGTGTTAAAGTCAGAGCTTCAGCAACTAAAGGAACGGGATCAATAAGTAGATATGATTATTATCAAGGAAGTACATACAAAGGTCGAAATTCTAGTTCCTCAACAACCGACTATTATACATTCTCTGGTTTAAGTGCAAATACATCCTATACGTTTAAAGTATATGTCTATGATAGTAATGGTCTATCAGATTATGATACTGTAACAGTAAGAACGGAAAGCAATACTCCACCAAGTGTTTTGCTATATGAATATGATACCTCATCAAATAGTGTTGAAGTCAGAGCTTCAGCAACCAAAGGAACAGGATCAATAAGTAGATATGATTATTATCAAAATGGTTCATATAAAGGACAAAATTATAGTTCCTCAACAACAAATTATTATACGTTTACTGGCTTAAGCCCAAATACATATTATACATTTAAGGTTTATGTATATGATAACAACGGTCTATCAGATTATGATACAGTTTCGGTTAAAACTGATGGACATGCAGATGGGTTTACGACGGAAGGTGGTTGTAAAGTTTATTATTCAGGTGGCAGTAAAGTAATGAATGGTTGGATATGGTCAGAAAGTAATCCAAGAGGATGGTATTATCTTTCAGGTGGTTGTGTTCAAACTGGCTGGATAAATAGTTGTGCTTCTGGTTGTCCTTCTTGCTGGTATTATACTGATTCAACTGGAAAAATGTTAACTGGATATCAAACAATTAATGGAAAAGATTATTATTTGGCAAAATATAATGATAGTGCAGGACAAAATTTACCAGAAGGTTGCCTATATACAGGATGGATTAAAGATTGTTCATATGGTTGTTCTTCATGTATGTATTGGGGTAACCAAAATGAAACTAAAAATTTGGCAACTTCAGGAACAATAGGCTGTTATAAATTTAATAATAGAACATGTGCTACTTATACTTGTGGTGGCACAAGCACCGGTGGTGGAGGAGGATCGTATACCACAACATGTACATGTTTCTGTTATGCAAAAGGTGATTCATATGCTCAACCTAAAAAAACATATTATGGATATTCTACTTGTTATTCAGCGTGTACCAGCAATGGTTTTGCAACAGGCTCTGGATCATGTAGTTAGGAGATAAATATATGAATAAACATACTCGAAAATGGTTTTTATTAATTCCTTTAGTTATAATTATTATTGTAATAGTAGTATTAATATATTTAAAAAAAGAACAAATAAAAGAAAATAATACCCCAAAATTTAGTAATGATTTAGTTGAAACAAAATGGAATTTAGATAGAATAGAAGTGGTAACAAAAGAAGAAACCACACCTATACGAACTATTGCAGAATTGGAATTAAAATTTTTAAATGACAGTGTAAGTATTTGCAAGTTTGAAATAAATGAAAATATTAAAAGCAGTTGTTCAGTTAACAATTATACAAGAGATGGAGACACATATAAAGTTGAAAAAGATACCTCGACTGGTGTATATGGCACAATAAAATTTGATGAAAATGGAAACATTTATTTAGAACAAGAAGATACAGAAGATTATAAAACGGTATATTATTTTATAAAAATGTAAATTAACCAAATATTAATTATCTAATCTCAATCAATGTTTATTATAGTAAAAGAACTATAATAAAAATACAAAGAAAGTTAATGGATAAAAAGTTCATTAACTTTTTTTACAAATATGATGAAATATATGGTAGAATAATAAGTAGTCAAATGTATTAAAAGAGGTGCTTGTTATGGCTAAAATTATTTCATTAGTTAATCAAAAAGGTGGAGTTGGAAAAACAACGACAAGTATTAATCTTGCCGCAGCTTTAGGTAAACAAGGTAAAAAAGTTTTACTTATTGATATGGACTCTCAAGGAAATGCTACAACCGGTTTAGGTTTAAATGCCAATGATTTTAGTCATGATATATATGAAATAATTACAGGCAGTTGTGATATTAAAGATGCTATCATTAAAACTAAATTTGAAAATTTAAGTATTATTCCTGCGACATTAAATCTAGCAGGGATTGATGTAGAATTTGTTAAAAAAATGTTAGAGGATAATAATTTTAAACCAAATATGCAATTAAAATATTGTTTAGAAAAAGTCAAAAAAGAATATGATTATATTATTATAGATTGTCAACCATCTTTAGGCATTGGACCAATGAATGCTATGGTGGCAAGTGATTCCGTAATTATTCCCGTTCAATGTGAATTTTATGCTTTAGATGGAATTGCTTTATTACTTAATACTATTATTGCCATTCAAAGTGGGATGAATCCAAATTTAAGAATAGAAGGGGTACTACTTACTATGCTTGATGGTAGAACTAATATAGGTCTTGAAGTAATTGAAGAAATAAGAAAGTACTTTAAAGATAAAGTATTTAACACGATTATTCCAAGATTAGTAAGATTAGTTGAAGCTCCTTCCCATGGACAACCTATAAATGAATATGACCCTACCAGTAGGGCTACTGAAGCATACGCTAATTTAGCAAAGGAAGTGATTAGTCGCGATGGAAACTAAGAAAAAAGCTTTAGGTAAAGGATTAGAACAATTATTTTCTAATAGTGTAATTGATTTTAATAACTTTGAACAAAATATTGTAGAAGAAAATGCTAATAATGTAACAGAAATTGATATTAAGGATATTAGAAGTAATCCTTATCAACCCAGAAAAACTTTTGATGAAGAATCTTTACAAGAATTAGCTAAATCAATTAAAGAATATGGATTATTACAACCAATAATTGTAAAGAAAAGTATCAAGGGTTATGAATTAGTAGCTGGGGAAAGAAGAACTAAGGCAGCAAAAATTGCTGGTTTAGAAAAAATACCGGCTATTATTAAAGAATTCACTGACCAAGAAATGATGGAACTTGCTTTACTAGAAAATATCCAAAGAGAAGATTTAAATCCCATAGATGAAGCGGTATCTATTAATAACATCATTAAATTAAGAGGATATACCCAAGAAGAATTTGCTGAAAAAATGGGCAAAAGTAGAGCATATATAACTAATATCTTAGGTTTACTTAGATTACCTGAAGATGTTAAAAAACTCGTGGAAAACAAAAGTATTTCCGCATCACATGCTAGAGTATTAAGTAAATTAGATGATGATGAAAAAATATCTTCTTTAGCTAAAAAAATAATTACAGAAGATATAAGTGTTAGAGATTTAGAAAAAATAGCTTCTAATGAAGAATTACCAAAGAAAAATAAAATAAAGAATGAAAATAATTATCGGTTATATGAAAATCTAGCTAATGAAAAACTAAATACGAAAGTTAGAATAACTAAAAATAAAATGGAAATTTATTTTAAAGGAACTAAAGAATTAGAAGAATTATTTGAAAAATTAGATATAAAAATTGAGGATGAATAGATGAATAAAGACTTTAAATTAAATGATAAAGTTATAATGAAAAAACAACATGCATGTGGGGAAAATATGTGGACAATTACCAGAGATGGTGTTGATATAAAAATAAAATGTGATAATTGTGGTCGAGAAGTTATGTTAGATCGACTAGAATTTATACGAAAGTTAAAAAAGGTGATTAGTCTTGAAAAGAAGGAAAGTTAAAGAAAAAATTGGTTTACATCCCGTGATGGTATACTTAATACTTAGTTTAATTGTTATAATTCTAAGTGGAGTTTTATCGTGGTTTAATGTTCAAGCTACTTATAATCAAGTTTCAAGTATAACGGGCGAATATTCGGTTACAACTGAAGCTATAACATCTTTACTAAGTTTAAGTGGTTTAAAGTATATATTTACTAATACGGTATCTAATTTTGCTAATTTTACCGTATTAAGTCATATTATCATTATCTTACTTGGTATTGGGGTAATGGAAAAAAGTGGTTTTTTAAAAACTTTAATAACTTTATTAACCAAAAAAGCTAAAAAAACAACTGTTACCTTCTTTCTAGTATTGATATGTTTATTAACAAGTATTATTGGAGATTTATCATATTTAATATTTATTCCTTTAAGTGCATTATTGTTCCTTTATGGTAAAAGAAATCCCAGATTGGGAATAATTACATCTTTTGCAGCTTTGACTTGTGGTTCAGCTTTAAGTATATTTATGACTAGTGTTGATTCAAGTTTAATATCAATCACTAATTTAAATGCTTCAATTGTAATAGGTGCTTATAGTGTTAGTAGTTGGGCATTTCTTCTTATTATGGCAGTTGCCATAATTACTTTAGCCTTTTTAATTACTAGCATTACCGAAAATTTTGTCGCTAAAAGAATCGAAAAATATGAGTTTCCCGAAGAAAGTGTTGAAGATGAATTAGTATTAACTAAAAATAAAATGCGAGGTTTATTACTTGCTGGGATAGTTGGTTTTCTATATTTAATAGTATTCATTTATAATATTATTCCAGGTTTACCTTTTTCTGGTAACCTACTAGATAATAGTCAAACATTATATATTGATAAATTGTTTAGTTATGAATCGTTTTTTAGTAATGGATTCGTCTTTATTGTTGCTGTATTCTTTATTCTTTTAGGTTTAAGTTATGGTATTGGAGCCAAAACTATAAAGAATAATAAAGATTTCGTGGAAGGTTTATCACACTCTTTAAATGGTATGGGTAAAATATTAGTTATGATTTTTGCAGCTGCTACATTTATAAGTATTGTTAAGCAAACTAATATTGGGAACGTCGTAGTTGTAGCTTTAGCTAATGTATTAAAAAATGTTTCATTCACGGGTTTACCACTTATTTTATTATTGTATGTGGTTTCCATTATTGCAACAATCTTTTTACCTAATGCAGTATCGCGTTGGACTATCATAGCTTCAACTATAATTCCTGCGGTAATGAATGCCGGATTATCACCAGAATTTGCTCAAGTAGTATTTCGTTTTGGGGAATCCGTATCTTTAGGTTTAACACCAATATTTGCTTATTTCATAGTTTATTTAGCTTATATGGAAAAATATAATCAAAGTAATAAAAATATTAAATTTTTTAAAGCAATTAAAATGCAATTACCTTATACTATTGTTAGTTTCTTAGTATTTTTAGGTCTTATCATAATTTGGTATGTAACTGGATTACCTTTAGGTATTAATAGCTCTATTGCATTATAGAAGTGGGGGAATGAAAAATGAGTTTAAAAGCAGGAATAGTTGGCTTACCTAATGTTGGAAAATCAACGTTATTTAATGCAATAACAAAGAAAAATGTTTTGGCCGCAAATTATCCATTTGCGACAATTGAACCAAATGTGGGTGTGGTTTTTGTACCGGATAAGAGATTAGATTTTTTAAAAGAATTATATAATCCAGCCAGTGTAGTCCCAACAACTTTTGAATTTACTGATATTGCTGGTTTAGTACAAGGGGCAGCATCCGGGGAAGGATTAGGAAATAAATTTTTATCACATATTAGAGAAGTTGATGCTATTGTTGAAGTTGTAAGATGCTTTGATGATGAAAATATTACGCACGTGAGTGGGGAAACTGATCCAATTAGGGATATTGAAATAATTAATGTTGAACTTATTTTAGCTGATTTAGATATCGTAGTTAATAGATTGGGTAAAATTGAAAAAAAGGCTGATACCACGAAAGAAAAAGATGTAGTCTTTGAAAGAGATGTTTTAAGAAAAGCCAAAGAGGCTTTAGAAAAAAATATTTCATTACGAAATGTCGATTTTGATAAAGATGAATTGTTAGCTTTAAAAAACTTTAGTTTCTTAACTTTAAAACCAATTATTTATGTTGCCAATGTTGATGAAGATACTGTGGTTGTTGGTGATAATGATTATACTTTAAAAGTTAAGGACTATGCCGAAAAAGAAAACAATGGTGTTATTGTTATGTGTGCGAAATTAGAAGAAGAATTATCTAATGTTGCTGATGAAGAAAGAAATGACTTTTTAGCATCTGTTGGAATAGCTAATAGTGGTTTGGATAAATTAATATTTGCTACATATGATTTATTAGGTTTAGCGACATTCTTTACAGCTGGAAAAGATGAATGTCGAGCATGGACTTTTAAAAAAGGCATGAAGGCTCCAAAATGTGCTGGCATAATCCATAATGATTTTGAAAGAGGATTTATTAAAGCAGAAGTTATGAAATTTGATGATTTGTACGAACTTAAAGACGAAAAGAAAGTTAAAGAAGCAGGAAAGTTGCAAATCGAAGGTAAAGAGTATATAATGGAAGATGGAGACATATGTTATTTTAGATTTAATGTGTAAGGAGGCGTATTAAATGAATAAATTGATGGGAAAAGTATTTACTTGGATGACGATAGGTTTATTATTAACATTTGGAGTAGGTTATTTTGTAAGTACTAATGAAGTAATGTATGAAAATGTTTATAATACAGCATGGTATATTGGCTTTGCTATTGCGGAATTAGTTTTAGTTATATTTTTAGCAGCTAGAGTTATGAAAATGAAACCAACAACAGCAAAATGTATGTTTATTCTTTATTCAATTATCAGTGGTTTAACATTTTCATCAATATTTGTCTATTATGAATTAACAGCTATAATATATATATTCTTAGCTACAGCTGTTGTCTTTGGTATACTTGCTTTATTAGGATACACTACTAAAATTGATTTAACTAAAATGGGAACATATTTCTTTATTGGTTTACTTGGAGCTATATTAGTAACAGTTATTAATGTCTTTTTAGGTAATCCAACAATAGATTTAGTTGTTTCAATAGTTTGTTTAATTTTATTTATTGGTATTACAATGTATGATGTTCAAAAGTTAAAAAGACTCGCGGATAGTGAATTACCTCAAGATAATTTAGCTATTTATGGTGCTCTTGATTTATATTTAGACTTTATTAATATTTTTCTTCATTTATTAGAATTATTTGGAAGGGATAATTAATATGGATACAGCAATTAAAAGAATTTTTGCTTATTTATTAGATGTTTTAATTATTTCCCTTGTAGCTAATATTATTACATCTATCAAAGTAATTAATCCATATTATGAAAGTTATCAAGAAGAAATAACTACTTTAACAGAACTTGAAGAACAATATAGTAAAGAAGAAATATCCAAAGAAGAATATATAGAAAAATATGTACCACTTAACTATGATTTAAGTAAACATAGTGTAGTTCAAGCATCAGTTACAGTTGGTTTACTTGTTCTATACTTTGGACTTTATCAATGTCTAGCCAATGGTCAAACACTTGGTAAAAAAGTTTTAAAAATAAGAATTGAAAGTGTTAAGGATAAGAAATTAAATATTGGTAATTACTTATTAAGATGTGTAATTTTAAATAATGTAATTTTTAGAATATTAATTATAATTGGACCATTCATGATGAAAGCAAATCCCTTTAATACTTATAGTTATGTGGTAAGTATTATTGAAGGAACGATTGAATGTATAATATTTGCTTTAGTTATGCTTAGACAAGATGGTAGAGGTCTTCATGACTTTATCGCAGGAACAAAAGTTGTTAATTTAAATGCTCCTATTGCAGAAGAATCTCCAGTAGAAGAAAAAAAGGAAGAAGTTAAAGTTATAGAAGCTGAAGAAAAACCAAAAGCTAAAAAGAATACGAAGAAAGAAAATACTAAAAAATAATTTAGTATTTTTTTATACAAGAAATTATTTGAAATATTAAGATAAATGGATTATATTATATATGGAAAGTGAGGGGAGTCATGGCTAGTTCAAAGAGTATTATAAAGGATACTGTATCTAATAATTTAAAAAAGAAAGTTAATACTGATGCTGATAAATTATCTAAATATTTTTCGAAAAAAGAATTGAAGGAAAGTGCTAAAGAATTAAAGTATATGCAAAGTCACATAAAAGATTATGAAAAAAATAATAATTGGGAAGATTTGCAAAATGAAATACTAAAAAATTTATAAAGTAATTATTTTTATTGCTTCATTCACAATATCATTATTTTTCATAGAAAATTATAAAAAGGTTCAGTAAGTTAAATTAAGCTATGTTGGTAACAAGTTTAAAAATAAATTTTTCATTTTGTAGGGTATTTTATTGAAATTTACCCTACGTTATGTTAAAGTAATAAAGAGGTGAAAAATAATGATTTATTCATATAAGGAACTTTTAGAAAAATATGGTACTAGGTATAACATTAAGAAAGCACTTGATAATAAAGAAATATACAAAATTGAAAACGGAATTTACTCAAATAAAAAAATAGTTGATCCAATAATTCTTTATTCTAAAAAATACCCATCAGGTGTTATAACAATGGATTCGGCTTTTTACTTTTATGATTTAACGGATGTAATACCAAATAAAGTATATCTTGCAACACCAAGCAATTATCGTACTATCAAAAATGAAAAAATTGTTCAAATATTTAGTGATAAAAATGTATTAAATGCTGGAAAAGAAAGTATTAAAGTTAATGAATGTACTGTAAATATTTATAACAAAGAAAGACTGCTTGTAGAACTTATCAGAAAAAGAAAACAAATACCTTTTGATTATTATAAAGAGATTATAACTAATTATAGGGAAATAGTTGATGAACTAGACATGCAAAAAATTGAAGAATATTTGTCACTTTTTAAAAATGACCTTAACTTATCAGAAGCATTACAAAGAGAGGTATTTTAAATGAATTTAGAAGAATTAATTAATGAATATATAAATACTGGTTATGATTATACTGATGCAAGTTCTAAAGTATGTCAAGATATAATACTTTTCAAAATATCTAATAGTAGTTTCAAAAGTCATATTACTATTAAAGGTGGTGTTGTTATGCACTCTATATCTAAAGATATTCGTCGTGCAACTCGTGACCTTGATTTAGACTTTATTAAATATTCTTTAGATGATGATTCCATTAAAAATTTTATTGATAAACTGAATAATGTTAATGATAATATAGAAATTAAAATTAATGGTTCAATAAAGAAATTACACCACCAAGATTATGATGGTAAAAGAGTTAATATACAACTTTCAGATTCTTTTGGTAATAGTATAAATACAAAGTTAGATATAGGTGTTCATAAACTCTTTTGTATCGAGCAAGATGAATATTGCTTTAGTTTAGATATATTTAATCAAAGTGCCAACCTCTTAATAAATTCTAAAGAACAAATTTTAACTGAAAAATTGAAGTCATTATTAAAACTTGGTTTTAGATCTACAAGATACAAAGATTTATTTGATTTTTACTATTTAATTAATGTTGCTGGAATTGATAAAGCCAAATTAGAAAAATGTTTGGAAATTTTAATATTTAATGATTCTGATATGAAAGAAAATAACGTTACAGATATTATTTCAAGATTAAATCAGATTTTAAGTTCAAAAAGATATTTAACAATGTTAAGTGATCCAAAAGTTAATTGGTTAAATATTCCCATAAAAAATGTAATTAATAATGTCTTACAATACTTTGATAATTTTAATGTTGTATCATAGTAGTAATAAAATGTTGGAATATTTAGCTGATGTCTTGGTACTATTATAAATACTGGTAGTCATTCTGAAATACTATGATAAAAAGAAAATACTAAAAAAATTTAGTATTTTTTTATGTTGAAAAATGTGGTAATATATAATAAAAGAAGGGTTGAGATATGAACGAAAATATAGTTGAAAACAATAACGAAGAGAAAATATTAGAAAAGAAGGAAGTTAAAACTAATTGGATAGTAGGTATTATAGTATTTATAGTAATATTACTAGCCATTGGAGGAGTA
Organism: uncultured Bacilli bacterium; assembly: GCA_947588765.1. GTDB lineage: Bacteria > Bacillota_I > Bacilli_A > RF39 > UBA660 > Onthocola_B. The sequence continues at coordinate 21,690 of CANPZG010000016.1, read as the reverse complement.
GCTTATTATTTTATTTGGTATCAAAATGCTGATAAATATATTGATAAAATAAGTAATAAAGTATCTAATTTTTTAAGTGAAAATATTTCCTATAATGAAAATAATGTTAATTTAGATGCAATGGATATAGCTACTAAAGGAAATTTAAAAATTGAAAATCTAGCGGACATTGATTATGATTTAAAATTATCTAGTGAAGATGAAATATTTAATTTAGGTTTAGGATTAAACGCTAATAATAAAAAAATAATTGATGGAACACTTTATTATCAAGATCAAAAAATGTATTTAAAGTCTGATAAATTAATTGATGCTCTTTTAGAAGTACCAATGGATACTAATGTTAATATTAGTGAAGATGCGAGTAAATTATTATCTATTAGTAATGATGATTTAAAATATTTTATGGTTAATATTGTTAAATATTATTTTGAAGCTTTAAAAGAAGGAGAAACATCTACTAAAATAGTAAGTTTAATGGAAAAAGAATACTCTTTAAAATTAGATGATATTACAACTGTAAATGCTAATGAGAAATTAGAAAAATTAGTCAGTGAAGATGAAAAAATGATTCCTATTGCTTCATTAATAGACTTTGATAATTTTAAAGTTTATTCTGAAGGAGAATTAGTTATTAAAGTTAATACTTGGACTAATGATATTAAAGACTTTAGTTATAAAAATAATGCTGGTACTTTAACTGGTAAATATGAAGATAATATGTATATTTTAGAGGATGAAACTAATAGATTAGAATTAAGTGAATTTGCTGATGGATTTAAAATTAATTTTAAAGAAAATAATGAAAATGTATTAACTTTAAATTATGTTAAAGATAAAAAGGTAACTATTAATATTATGGAAGATGACTTTAGTATGGAATTAACATATAACATAATTGATGAAAAGAATAGTAGTATTGAATTAAAAGCTAAAGCTGGTACAACTAATATTAATTTACAAACTGATACCGAAAAAGTAAATGATAATGAATATAACTCTAAAGTTAATGCTAGTATGGATACAGATGGTGAAAAAGTTAATTTCACATTAACAAATAATATGGTTTTAGGTAAAGATTTAGTTGAAAAAATAAATGTAAGTGGAGCCAAAGATATTAATAATTTAAGTGAAGAAGAACAAACAACAATTATGATGAATGCTTATTCCTTACTTGGAGAATTAGGCATTGGTAATATATTTGAATAGAGAGGTGAAAATGATGAAAGAAAAGAAAATATCAAGTATTGAATTATGGCGGTTTATATTTACAATTGCTATAGCTATAGGTCATTTAAATGCTATTATTTGGAGTAAAGAAGATGTTAATTTATTATTTAATAATTATCGTTTTTTAGCATTCTTTATGTTCTTATCTGGATACTTTTTAATGAGTCATTATCAAAAGAATAAAGATAAAGGTGAAGCTTCAACGGCTGCTTGGAAATATACTAAAAAGAAAATTAGTGCTTTATATCCAGCTCTTTTTGGTGGAGTATTATTTGCTTTTGTTATTCGTAATATTATAAATGAAACGAAGATTAATGAACTATTTGGTGTATTTATGAATTCTATATTTGAATTTTTAGGTATAAGTCAATTATCTATCAATGCTAATTTATGGAATAGTCCATTATGGTATATTTCAGCCTTATTTATTGTAGGCTACATTCTATATTATATAGTTAGTAAAAATGAAGATTTCTTTAAAGTATTTGCTTTAATTTTTATCGTTATAGTTTATGGTGGTTTAAATCTTTATAGTGGTATTGATGATACTGCTGTAGCTATACTAGGAATACCAAGTACCGTATTAAGACTTATGGCTGGTATGTGTGTTGGTATGTTACTATATTATGCTGTTGAATACTTTAGAAAGAAAAAATTCACGGAAAATATTACAATGACTTTTAGTGTATTACATATTGCTTTAGCAATGCTTATAATCTATATTTGGATTCATGGTGCTAATTGGAGTAATTCTGTATATGATTTAATCTTACTTGTATTTACATTTATCTTATTAGTTAATAAAGATTATATTGCTGGTTTATATAATGATAGTGAAGCTTTAAATTTATTAGGTAGACTTTCTTTATACTATTATGTATGTCATATAGGATTTATTTATCTATTATCATTCTTATATCCAGAAATGGGATATATTCCAAGTTTAGTATTTAATGTTTTATTTAGTTCATGTTGGGCATTTATTATGTTATACTTTGATGATTATGTAATAACGCCAGTATTTAGAGCTAAAAGAGGCGAAAAAACAGTTAAAAAGATTGCTAAAAAAGTAACAAAATAATTAATATTGAAACTTCGTTAATTGCGAAGTTTTTTTGACAATTAATGTAAAATAAATTAAATATAATAAGTTATTTAAAAATAACTATGTTATGATATGTTTATAGGAGGATTGTTTATGAAAATAACTAGTGTAAAAGACTGTAATACATTAATAGAACAAAAGAAAAGAGAAGCGGTAGTAGATGCAGTTGCTTCAGGAGTATGTGCTTTAGGCATTGTCGCTACTGAAATATTTAAAAACTCTGGTCGCGAATTTAGTGATGGTTTTCTATTTTTTACTAATTGGGCTTTAGAACCAGGCTTAGGTTTAGGAACTATTGCTTGTGGCTTTGAAATGGCTAAAAATATGGTGGAAAAAGCTAATCTTAACAGATTAAGAGAAAAATTAATTAATAGGGAAGAATCTAGAGGTGCTAGATAATGGATATTAAGAAAAATGATATTTTAACTTTAGAGGACAATAATGAATATGTGGTGGTAAGTAAAGTTACTTATGATGATGCTAACTATTTATATATTGTTGATTTAAATGATGTAAAAAAAATAAAATTTGTTAAAGAAAATAATGATGAAGTATTAGAAATTAGTGATAAAGATTTAATTGCAGAACTAATTCCTTTATTTATTGATGATACTAATGCTGCAAGTCTTTTCAAGGAATAATTTAGCTATTTTTGTGTAAAAAAAGTTGAACTTATAGCATATATTTGTTATAATAACTGCGAGTAAAAAAAGTTACTCCTTGCTTCAAGCGAAGCCAAAAGACCATAAGGAGGTGAAAAAAGATGACTAATTACGAAATTATGTTTATTGTTAAAGCAACAATTGATGAAGCTGAAATTAAGAAAACTGCTGATGAATTACAAAAATTAATTAACAATAAGAAATCAAAAGTTATCGAATTCAAAGAAATGGGTAGAAAAAAACTAGCTTATCCAATTAATAAGGAATTAAGTGGTTTTTACTATGTAATGAAAGTTACTACTGACCATGAAACTATTAAAGAATTTGATAGAAAAGTATCTATTAATGAAAATGTATTAAGACATTTAATCATTAAGATAGAAAGTGAGTAAAAATGAATAAAGTTATATTAACTGGTAGATTAACAAGAGATCCAGAATCAAGAATGAGTCAAAGTAATGTTGAAGTTGCACGTTTTTCTTTAGCATGTCAATGCGACTTTGTTAATAAAAATGGTGAAAGAGATACGGAATTTATTAATTGTGTGGCTTTTAATAAATTAGCAGGTACAATTAATAGATATTGTCATAAAGGTTCTTTAATTAGCATTACTGGCAGAATTAGAAACAGTAGTTATGATGCTCAAGATGGTTCAAAAAGATATACTACAGATGTAGTAGCCGAACAAATGGAATTTCTAGGAGCAAAGAATAGTAATTCTAATAATAGTAGTTATGAAGAAGCTCCAGTAGACAATAGTTATGCTTATTCACCTGAAGCTAATAGTTCAATCGAAACTACTGATATTACTGAAGATCCATATAAAGATTTTGGGGAAGAAGTTACTCTAAGCAGTGATGATTTACCATTTTAATTAAGGAGGGATAGTAATGGCAGAATTTTATCGTAAGAAAAAGAAAATATGTCAAATGTGTGCTGGTAAAAGCGTAGATTATAAAGATACAATGGTTATTAATAAATATATTAATGATAAAGGTAAGATTTTACCTAGAAGAATGACCGGCGCTTGTGCTAAACATCAAAGACATATTGCAAATCAAGTTAAATATGCAAGATTTATGGCTTTAATACCATTTGTAAAATAGTAACCAAGAAATTGGTTATTTTTTTATTTAATAATAGATTTAGGATATTGTTTTTTATAATCAGTTCGACATATTAAATAATCAATACTTACTTTGTAATAATCAGCTAAAATATTTAATTTATCTATAGGTATTAATCTTATTCCAGTTTCATATCTACTATATTGTACTTGGGATATTTTAAGCACTTTAGCAATATCTTTTTGTAATAAATCATTATCTTCTCTTATTTCTTTTAATCTCATTAAATTCATAAGTATCACCTAAAATAATTTTTTCATATAACCAAATGATTAACTTTTAGATATTACTAAATGGTTATAACATAGATACTCAAATTGTTAACAATGCTATACTTAAAATATAAAAGTAGGTGTCGATATTATGAAAAATAGAAAAAAAGAAATAACATTGTTAGTAATGGGGATATTGGTATTAGTAAGTATGATAACTGGAGCAACATATGCTTTCTTTAAAGCCCAAACTGGTCCAGCAGCAAACTTTGATATAAATGCGACAACTGGAACAACAGATAACCTAACATTCTCTACAGATGGTGATATTATTTTAAATATAACGGCAGATAATCTAGGAAGAGAAAACGGTGATTACTCAAAGTCAGCAAAAGCCAGAGCGAGATTAATAAAAAGTAATACTAGCGAAAGCACCACAGCATATTATAATATCTATTTATTAATAGAAGAAAATGAAATGGAATATTCAAGTTATAAAAAAGAAAATGATACAAAAATATTTATGACAAAAGAAGAAAAAGAAGAAGCAATATCAGGAGGAGAATTAGAAGGATATACAGGAGTACCAGAATTAATATTAAGTGTTAAAAAGGGAGAAACAGAACAAGAAATAACCAAAAGATTAACCTCAACAACAGGAGGATATGATATAACCGAAGCCGAAGGATTATATGCCATAGGAGAAAATGTAGAAATAATATCAAATGGAGATGTAACAGATACATGGGAAGTAACAGTAACATTTAAGAATTTAGAATATAATCAACAATTAAATACAGGAAGAAGTTTAAAAGGGAAGATAATAATAACGAGTGAAAAATTACTATATGAAATAAATGATGCCAATGAATTAAGACAATTAAGTACAGAAGTAAATGCTGGAGACACTAAAGAAGGTAAATACTTTGTTTTAACAGATAATATAGATTTAGAAGATCATGAAGAAGGAATAAGTAACTTTACCCCAATAGGAACAGAAAGCAATCCATTTCTAGGGAATTTTAATGGAGATAATCATACTATAAGTAATCTGTATATAAATAATACAGTTGATTCCTCTAAAATTGGTTTATTTGGCTATTTGACAGATACAAGTGTAAGTAATTTAGAAGTTACTGGAAATGTAATTAATAAAATAAAATCTACAGTCGGTGGAATAATAGGAGCCACAGATGGAGTAGTATATGTAAAAAATTTGATTAATAAAGTTAATGTTACTAGTGAAGTTAACGCATGGGATGCAGGTGGAGTAATAGGAGCTAATTATGGCACGGTTATAATACAAAATTGTCGAAATTATGGTAATATAGAAGGAAGTTACAATACTGGAGGGTTAATAGGATTTAATAATGCAAATTTAACAATTGAAAATTCTGTAAATAATGGCGAAATAAATAATCAAATTGGTGTAATTGTAGGAGGTTTAGTTGGATTAAGTAATTCAAGCACTGGCAATGTCAAAATTACTAATTCTTATAATATAGGTAATATCACTAAAACAGAAAAAAATGGTGGAGTTATAGGAGGATTAATCGGTCAATGTTTATCAGGTTTGGTTATAGAAAATAGCTATAATAAAGGAACTTTGACTTTTAATCCTAATGGTTTTGATATTGGAGCTAGAATTGGAGGGTTAGTAGGATATTTGGGAAATGAAGACTTACAAGCAATTTTTAAAAATAGTTATAATTCTGGAAATATTTATAATGGAAACACTAACGGTGGTTTAATAGGATGTTCAAATATGTCAGTTATAATTTATAAATGTTATAATAGTGGGACTATCAACATAGAAAATGAAACTTGGTCTGCTACGCAATGCGTTGGAGGCTTAATAGGTACTTTAACTGGTTGGAGTTTTTTACATGGAAGTAGTATAATATTAAATAGTTATAACTCGGGTGATATAATAGGCAATACTATAACTTCAGATACTAGCGTTGGGTTATTGGCAAACATATATAGTAATGAAGTATTAATTATCAATTGTTATAATGTTGGTAATATGCATGCTAATTCTAGTAAAGGTACTAGTCTGACAAAAGGATTAATTAGTAGTCCTGATAGTGTTAGTCCAAAAAGTGTTGATAAAAATCTATATTGTAAAAATACACTTAATAATGTTTATAATTTGGGTAGTTTGGATGGAGATATATCTTATACCATTGGTGATATAGGCATTTTAAATACAAATAAAGTAGAAAATACTTATTATGTAAGTGGAACAACAAGTTCCAATATAGAAATTGGAATTAGTAAAGAAATTACTTATATGAAATCTCAATCTTTTGTTGATGAATTAAACAATAACATTAAATTAATTGATTTAGAAGAAATAGACCCCGTATTAAAAGATTATACTTTAGTTAATTGGAAACTTGGTAACGATGGTTATCCAACATTAGATTTTTAAATTACAAAATATAATAAAAGTCAAGAAAAAGTAAGCGACAAAATGCTTACTTTTTTACTATTTTAGATATATTTCGACAATCTTTTTAACAAATTTAAAAATTTTAACTTAAAAAAAAGGAAATCCGGGGGTAAGGGGATATATATATAAGTGAAGGGGTAATTTTACCTAGATATTAAATGCTGCGAAAGGAGGAATTAAAATGCATCAAAAGGTAAATGTTAAATGGTTGTCTTGCAAATATGATCGAGTATTTAAAAGTGTTATGTTAAGTAATAATTATATGTTTTTAAATGCTTTATTAACTGAAATAATAGGAACTAAAGAAGAAGTAATAAATAATTTATCTACCGAACAAAAAATAACTAATAAAAAGGAAAGAATTAAAATAATGGATATGCTATTTGAAACAAATAATGCTTATGTAAATATCGAAGTAAATAGTAAAGTAGATAAAGAAACTAAAATAAGAAACTTTAGTTATATTACAACCTTTTATAATCATAGTACGAAAAGAGGAACAAATTATGATAAACATAAGAAATTTTATCAAATCAATCTAAACTATGGAAGTAATGGTACAATAAAAAGGTATAATCATTTTATGCAAGATAACCAAGAAAACAAGTACATCGATAATTTACAAATAGTGGAAATAAATATGGACTATTTAAAGAAATTATGGTATGCTAAAGACGAAAGAGTAAATGAATATATTCATGTATTAATGCTATGCTTAGAAAAAGAAGAACTAGAGATTTTAAAAAATGAAAGAAAAGGAGATGAAATAATAATGGCATATGAAAAAACAATGAATAAAATAAATGATGATACATTTACATGGGATTATGATCGAGATAATGAAATGTTGATAAATGGAATGAAATCCAGAGCAGAGGAAAAAGGATTTAAACAAGGAAAAAAAGAACAACAAATGGCAATGGCAAAAACTTTAATTAATAAAAAGATGTCATTAGATTTTATTCAAGAAGTAACTAAATTATCCAAAGTTCAAATTCAAAAATTAATATAAAAAATTTCTACAAAATGTAGAGATTTTTTTATTGTAATAGATGCTAAAATTACAATGTAAGGAGAAAGTAAATATGGAAAATTTATCATTATTACAATATGAATTAAATAAAAAATTAGATGAAACTAAAAAAGCAAGTACTAAAATATATGAAGAAAATGAAATAGTTAGAAAGTATTTAAAGTTACAAGAAGAACAAAACAAATTAACTATGGAATTAGTAAATATATCTAAAGAAATTAATATTCAAAAATGGTCTTCTTGTAATCATATATGGGTAATTACGAAACATGATTATGATGCTACGGAGGGAAGAAGTTATAACTATGGTAGTTGTGTTAAATGTGGTCTTTCTTATGAAGTGTTTTTAGATTATGAGAAAATGGGTAAAGATGCTTTAAATGATCCAGCAAGAAAAGAAATGTTTGATTATTTATTTATGCATAATACAGCTCAATATAAAGGCTTAAGTTCCAATTATTGTTGTAACTTAGAGAAAGCCCAAGCTATTTATCAAAAAATAAAAGCAAAAAATCCTAATATAACTGATGAAATTATGTTACAATTATGGGAAAGAGAATTAGATAAAAAATTAAAAAGAACCAGAAAAAGGAAGTGAAGACGATGGCAATTGGAAAAAGAATAATTGAATTAAGAAAGAAAAATAACTTAAGTCAAAAAGATTTAGCTAGTAAGATGTATGTAACCGATAAAACTATTTCTAGTTGGGAAACGGGAAGAACAGAACCAGATATCGATGCTATCGTAAATTTAAGTGAAATTCTAAATACCAGCATTGGTTATTTAATAAATGGGGAAGTTTTAAAAAATGATATTGAAACGGAAATAAAAATTACCTTAAGTCAAAAAGAATATAATGATTTAAAAATACTATTGAATAATCAAACTAAATTTGTGATGGAAACATTGCATATTGATACTTACTATAAAAACAATAAGGAAAATGCCTATTTAAGAATTAGAAGGATGGGCAATAAAAATATTTTAACTTATAAATATAAACATGATAATTATTGTGATGAATGGGAAGTTGAAATAGATGATGCTAATAACTTAGATAAAATATTTAAAGCTTTAGGTTTAATGCCTATAGCAAAAGTAGAAAAAGCAAGATGTTGTTATATGTATAAAGATAAATATGAAATAGCTTTAGATAATGTCAAAAAATTAGGTTATTTTATTGAAATAGAAATTAAAAAATATACGACTGATAAAGAAAATGAATACAAAGAATTATTACAAGTTGCTAAAGATTTAAATCTTAATTTAAAAAATAAAGCTACCAAACATTATCTTGATTATATTCTTGATAATAAGTAAGATAATATTTAAACATTAAATTATAATTTACTATAAAGTAAAATAATGTTAAAATATTATGTACGAGGTGGGTTTTATAAATGAATGAATATTATCTAAAAGAAATAGAAGAACAAAAAGATACTTTTTATATCAAGAAGTATAATAATATTTTAGGAACTTTAATCCTTGATAAAGATAGTAATGAAACGGATATATATCTTTATCTTTGTTTTGATGATGCTAAATTAACTAAAGAACAAATGATAGAACTAACTAAATGGCTAGTTAATTATTATGGTAAATTATATTATAGTAAAAAAAGAATTGTCGTTAATTTACTTAATAAATTAGATTTAGTTAATTTAAGTGATATTCCTTGTAAAAGAAATAAAGAACAAACAGATACATCTTATATCATTAATAATTCTAAAAATAATTTGTTATATACCAGTTTAGCCCAAGAAATGGATGAAGCTGAATATACTTTGTATGATTGGCGAGCTTATTGGCAAGAACAATTAAAAGATGAAAATCTTCGGTTAGTAGTCGATAATGATACTCTTACTAATGCCGAAAAAATAAGTAAGTATCATCAAATAAGTTGGAATAATATTACAACTAAAAATTGTAAAAGATTTATTACTTTTAGAAGTGATGGTAATATTTATTTTGAAAAAAATGGTTGTGAAAATGGTAAATTTAAAGTATATAATTTTAACTATAATATATTAAATAATGGCTTTTTATTCTGGGGAAACAATATTAATAAAATAAAAGTATTATATACGGATGATAATATTGTTTATGAAGGGGGAAGATTTAAAAATAACCGAGAATATAAAATAAATGTAAATAGAGATAATTTAAGTAAGGTAATAAATTATGTAGGTAATGAAATATCATATGATATTTTAATAGAAGATAACTTAGTAACCAAAGCTAATATTTTTATTAAGACCACAAAAGGTAGTGGTAAAATAAATGGTAACTATTTAATTAAAATAAATCCTAATGCTAATTTAGTAATGGAATTTATTAGTCGTAAAGGTAAAGTAACTGATTTAAAAGAATTAACCATAAATGGGGATTGGGATTTACCAATAACTTTAACTAATAAAGGATTTACGGCTGAAGAATTTGATAGTTTAATGACAAGAATTATCAAATTAGTTAATAAATTTGCAAGATTAAATAATAAAAAAGAAATTGAAGAAGAATACTTAAAAATAATGGATATTCTTAGCTATGAAGAAAACATTTATGTTGGTTTAAAGGAAATTGTCGAAGAAATACCTCTTCCAACTTTAAAGAATTTGGTTTATAATTTTATTAATGAAAGTAAAATAAAAGAAAATAAATATGAAAGTAGATGCCGTGGTAAAAAGCATCAAGAAAGGGAGAGATAAGATGAAATCAAAAGTTTATTTTACAAAAGATATTAGTAGTGAGGGACTAGTAAAAATTTATGAAGCTTTAGGTAGAGAACTTAAAGGAAAAGTTGCTGTTAAAATATCAACTGGAGAACCAGGAGGACATAATTATTTAAAACCCGAATTAATTAAAGATTTAGTGGCTAAACTAAATGGGACGATTGTTGAATGTAATACAGCTTATCGGGGTAAAAGATTTAGTACAGAAGACCATTTAAAAGCGATTGAAGACCATGGATTTACAGCAATTGCTCCATGTGATATTATGGATAGCGAAGGGGATATGGAAATCCCTGTAGAAAATGGCAAACACCTTAATGGCGTTAATTATGTTGGGGCTCATTTAGCTAATTATGATTCAATGTTAATGCTAAGCCACTTTAAGGGACATGCTATGGGTGGTTTTGGAGGAACTTTAAAAAATATGAGTATTGGAGTTGCTTCTTCGAATGGTAAGGCTTGGATTCATTCTGTAGGTATTACCAAAGATCCAGATGAAATGTGGAATCATACTGGTGACCAAGATGGATTTTTAGAAAGCATGGCTGAAGCTGATGAAGCTGTTATAAATTATATGGGTACTGAAAATATGGCCTATATTAATGTGTTAAATAATATTTCTATTGATTGTGACTGTGATAGTAATCCTCATGATCCTGAAATGAAAGATATTGGTATTTATGCTAGTTTAGATCCTGTCGCAATCGACCAATGTTCTTATGATACAATAATTAATTCTACTGATGAAGGAAAAGCTTCATTAGTTAAAAGAATGGCGGATTTGCATGCTATTCATACTGTAGAAGAAGCGGCAAATTTAGGCCTTGGTAGTAGAGAATACGAAATAATAAATATTGATTAATAAAAATAAAGGGAGTTTGGTTTAAATGTTTATAAAGGCAAAAGACACAAAGTTAGTCGATACTTTTTTTGAAGAATTAGATGGCATTTTAATTAATCCAGAATATCAAAGAAATCCCCAAAAAGTTATAAATGTGATTGATAAATGTTTGAAAGACGCAATAGAAACTAAACAATTATTAACTGGCGAAAGAAAAAAACTAAGTGATAAAGATTTCTTTGATAGTTTAATGAAAATTAACTATGTTACTTTTACGAAAAATGATATGTATCGGGTACTTAATGAAGTTTATCATAAAAATTATATTGGATATACTACTTTATTAACTTATATTTATTTAGGTAAAGAAGCTGGTGAAGATAAATTTTTAGGTTATATTGTTTTAGTAAGTGAAGATGCTGTTATAGATAATATGCGTTTATTTACGGTTCAAGATTTAAGAGATCTAATTGAAGCTAAGCAAATATTAATTGTTGATAGATTAGAAGTTGCTTATGATTTAGAAGTTCCTCATGAAGAAGAGCCAGCATTTGATATTATTGACTTAGAGTATCCCTTACATAATAATGATGAAATTAAAGAATGTGTTTATAAATATATTCGTCGAAATACTAGTTCTAAAAGACTAGCTATAGCCTTAAGAAATTACTTAACTAATTTAGAAAATGAGATTAAAAATAATTTATCAATTAGAGATAAATTAAACTATGAAGAATCATTCACGGCTGATTGTCGCAAAAGAATACGCAAATCCGGCCAAATGCAAAGAATACGAAAATTAATTAAGGAATGTGAAAAATAATGTAAAACTCTTTAAAATATGCTAAAATAGTATTGTTTTAAGGAGCTTTTTTTATGGAAGAATATCAAGAAATAGAAAGAAGTATTATAAAGAAATATCGCAAAACTATTTGGTCTAAATTTGTTAAAGCGGTAAAAGATTATCAATTAATAGAAGAAAATGACAAAATAATGGTTTGTATAAGTGGCGGCAAGGATTCTTTTTTACTAGCCAAATGTATGGAAGAATTGCATCGTCATAGTGATGTTCCATTTGAAGTAAAATATGTGGTGATGAATCCGGGATATGCTCCTAGAAATATTGAAATGATTAAGAAAAATATTCAGAGACTTAATTTAGATGTGGAAATATTTAATAGTGATATCTTTGAAGTGGTGCAAAGATCCGATGGTAAAAGCCCTTGCTATTTATGTGCGAGAATGCGCCGAGGTTGTTTATATAATAAAGCGGTAGAACTAGGCTGTAATAAAATTGCTTTAGGTCATCATTTTGATGATGTAATTGAAACCACTTTACTTTCTATTTTTTATGGTTCGGAGATTAAAACCATGATGCCCAAATTAAAAAGTACTAACTTCAAAGGACTAGAATTAATTAGACCATTATATTTAGTAAAAGAACAAGATATTTTGGCTTGGAAAAAATTTAATAATTTAGAGTTTTTAAATTGTGCTTGTATGTTCACGGAAAATTGTGCTATTGATGAGACACAAAGTAAACGATTAGAAATGAAAAAATTAATAAATGAATTTCGAAAAGTTAATCCTAATATCGATCATAATATTTTTATGAGTACAACTAATGTTAATTTAGATTGTATTTTGGGTTATAATAAGGATGGTAAAGAATATTCATTTTTAGATGATTATGATAAGGAGAAATAAAATGTTTGAAGGAAAAGTTGTAATTGTAACAGGTGGTACTCGAGGTATTGGTTTAGAAATTGCTCGAAAATTTGCTAAAGAAAAAGCTCAAGTTATAATCTTTGGTTCAAAAGAAGAATCAGTTACTAAAGCAATAGAATTATTAAAAAAAGAAGATATTGTTGTTGAAGGATATTATCCTAATTTAAATAATGAAGCTGAGGTAACAGATGTTATTAATAAAATATATGCTACCTATAAACACATTGATGTCTTAGTTAATAATGCGGGAATAAGTGCTAGTAAAAAGATAACAGAAACAACGTATGAAGAATTTACGCATATCATGGATGTTAATGTTAATGCGATGTTTAATATGATTAAAGCTGTAACTCCTTATATGCAAAAACAAAAAGATGGGGTTATCTTAAATACTAGTTCTATGGTTAGTATCTACGGTCAACCTTCTGGAGTTGGGTATCCCACTTCTAAATCAGCCGTGAATGGCCTAACTAAATCTTTGGCTCGAGAACTTGCTCCATTTAATATTAGGGTTAATGCTGTAGCTCCGGGGATAATTAATACTGATATGGTAAAAAATTTACCTAAAGATGTTATTGAACCTTTAATAAAAACAATACCATTAGGTAGAATCGGCGAACCAGCTGATGTAGCTAATGCCTTTATCTTCTTAGCTAGCCCGATGGCTAGTTATATTACTGGTGTGGTTTTATCAGTAGATGGTGCTGCTCGGAGTTAATTATAATTTGCTAAATGATAATAAATGTTATAAAATATTATTAGGTGAAGAGACAATGGTATATGAACTAGTAATGAATTTTAAGAAAAAACATAGAGGTGGTATTTCTTGGCGTATCAAGAAACACTGTGAAATAATAGAAAAGCATTTAAATCCGGGCGAAGAAGTTTTATATGCTTTCGCCGGTCAAAAAAATATTGATTTTTATGATATTTTTACAACTTGTGTAGTGGCTTTAACTAATAAAAGATTATTAATCGCTCAAAAAAGAGTAGTATGGGGTTATTTCCTATCTTCTATTACTCCTGATTTATATAATGACTTATTAGTAAGTCAAGGATTACTTTTTGGTCGCATAACAATTGATACGGTTAAAGAAGAAGTATATTTATCTAATTTACCAAAATCATCTTTAGATGAAATAGAAACAAATATCACCGAATTTATGATGCGAGAAAAACAAAAATATCGTCCAAGGGAAACTAAAAATGAAGAAAATAATTAGATTAATTATTATAGTCTTATTATTATTTTCATTTTTTTTATATTTCTACTTGCGACCTAATACCTATACGATGAATTATAATATTGATGAGGCTAATATTACCGAAAGTTATGATAAAAAGGCAAAATTATATACTATTGAAATAAATATTAATGATACGAATTATACTTTCTATACTATTGATAAATATACGCATAAAAGAAAACTAATTACGAAGATTAATGTTTATGATAATTGTATAAATGCCGAAAGTGAACATTTAAAACTATATTCTTTATGTCGAAAAGATAATGAATTGGTAATGGAATCGGTATTAAATGAAGATAATAACAGCAGTCCTATTGAAATATATGAAAACATTAATGTTTACGATTATTTAGATAAAACTTATTTACTATGGAATTATCATAATCTATTTTTTATAAATAAAGAAACAGAAAAAGAATATCCTTTATTTGATAAAGACTATTATAATTTAAGATTAACTTATGCAACAGATAGATATTTATTTATTCCTAATCAAGATAATGAATATACTTTTAATGATATCAATATAATTGATGCGAAAAAGAATAATTTAAAAAATATTAAATTAGATCGAGACATCTATTTTGATAGTTATATTTTAGGTTATAAAAAAAATAGCATATATCTAGTAGATAGAAAAAATAAACAAGAGTATGAAATTAATTTAGCTAAAGCTAAATTGTTTAAAACGTCTGGTAAAGTACTAGAAAATAATAAATGGCAAGAAGTATCTTTAACTAAATTAATTAACAATAATTATAAATTTACAAATGATTACTATATTTCCTATGAACTAGATGGTAATGATTTATATATAATCATTAATAATCAAAAACTTAAAATAACAGATAAAAAAATAAGTACAATTGTTAAGACTAACAAAGAAGAGATTTATTATTTATCTAAAGATACATTATATTATTTTAATCTTTATGAAGGCGAAAAAAAGCTATTAAGTTATAAAGAATGGGAATTTAATTATAACAATATGATATTCATTTTTGATTAACAAAAAATCTAGTTATTCATACCATATAATTAGGAAGTGTGATTATGAATTATTATCGAATTCAAAAAGGAGATTCTTTAGCTAGTATTGCTAAAAAATTTAATACTAGTATTGAAGAACTAGAAAACTTAAACAGTAGAGCTTATTTAAATGATTTAAGAGTTGGTATGGATATTATTATTCCTAAAAATCAAGATCAATATTTTAGTGTTTATAATATTGAAGCCGGGGATTCATTATATAAGATTGCGAGAAAATATAACATTAATCCCGAATTATTAGCTAGTTTAAATGGTTTAGATATGGAAGATTATATATATCCTAATCAAGAGTTATTGATTCCTAAAAGTGGCTATAGTTATTATATTACCGCGGAAGGAGATACTTTAGATACTGTCAGCGATATGTTTAAAACTAGTAAAGAAAATGTTTTAAGAAATAATCCAACCATTTATTTATTAAAAGACCAAGTTTTAGTTAACAAAAGGTAAGCAAATAAACTTATCTTTTTTATTAAGTTGAATTTATTCTTAATAAAAGGTATAATAAACATAAGAAAAGAGGTAGAGACTATGGTACTAAAAAAACCTTATGGTTTAATGATTAAACACTTTAAGTTACTTCATTTTATCCTATTAGCTCTATCTTTTTTAGTTATAATGCAGTTAAGACCCTTAATGAGTTTTTTTAATGAATTTATAGCTAATGGTTATACAGTTACAGTCATTGATAATATGGCTAGTTATTATATTAATTTTTTAGTCTATATTAGTTTGTTAGTAATGATTGGTTTATTAGCTATGTTATTAATTTTATTAAAGTATAAAAAGAAACCTAATAAAATATATTTATTTGCTATTATTTATTATGCTGTATTATTTATTAGTATTATTATTGCTGGAGCTTTAATTGGTTCTCTAGAAGAAGGATTATGGAGTACAAGTAGCGCAAGACTATATCGCGATATCGCAACAATTGTTACCTTGCCTCAATATTTCTTTATTCCCTTTTGGTTAATTAGAGCTTTAGGTTTTAACATCAAGCAATTTAATTTCCAAAGCGATTTAGCAGAATTAGATTTAAGTCAAGCTGATAGTGAAGAAATTGAAATTAGTTTAGGTTTTGAAACCTATAAATATCAAAGAAAATTTAATCGAATAAAAAGAGAATTTAAGTATTATTTCTATGAAAATAAAATATTCATGTATAGTATTTTAGCTATTACTATCGTAGTTTTAATATATTTATTTATTAGTAATTTTGAAATATATACGACGAAATATAAAACCGGAGATAGTTTTACTTTCTCTAATTTAAATGTTAAAGTAGAAGATTCCGTAATAACTAATTTAAATTATTCCGGTAATATTATTGATAATAATACATATTTTTTACTATTAAAATTAACGATAACTAATAATACTAAAAATGATACAGCATTAGAGTATAATAAATTTTTACTTTATGGTAAAAATAGATATTATTTACCTAATATTGGCTATCAATTAGAATTTATTGATTATGGTGAAGCTTATGATGGTAATGTTTTAAATCCGGGCGCAAGTAAAACCATAATTTTACCATATGCCATAAATAAAGAAGACATAAATAACAATTATTATATTAGTCTTTATAATGGTAAATCGAAAAAGAAAAATAGTTATAAACTTAAAAAGATTGTTATTAATTTAGCTCCAATTCTTATTGATGAAATTGCGACAGTTCAAAACTCTAAATTAAATGATAATGTAGTATTTAATAGTACTTATTTAAATAATACATCTTTAACCATAAAAGATATTGAAGTAACTGATAGATATACTTATGATTATGAAGTATGTAATAATTTAGGATGTAATACTTTTAAAGGTTTGATAACCCCAGGTTTTTCGAATAATACGGGAAAAGCTTTAGTGGTATTAGGTTATGATTTAAATATTGATCCAACAGCAGCCTATGCTAAAGTAAGCACTAGAGCTAGTACTTTTGCTTCCAATTTCTTTAAAATAAGATTTTCAACTGATGATAGTACTTATACGGAATCAGTGAAAAATGTAACTCCAGATAATTTAAAGGACAAATTAGTTTTAGAGGTAAATAATGAAATATTGAATGCTAGTAGAATAGATTTATTAGTAACAATTCGTAATAAAAATTATGTTATTAACCTAAAATAAGTATTTGGAATAAAACTAGCAAACTAGTAATAAGAGAACAAATGGCTATAATAATCATTGTTAAACTAAAGCCATTTTCTTTTTTGATTAATTTACGAGCTTGGCCTCTTTCTTTAACTTTACCTACGATTTTATCATCTTTATCATAAACAAATCCTTCTTCATCAGTACGATATTCACCCATTTTATTTTCTTCTTGATAATAATCATTTTGTAAATTATCAACGGCTTCATCGCGAGCAGCATCATCTTTAATAGGATAATTACTTTTGACATTTTCGCATCTTTTTCTTAGCTCATCGGCATAATCATATTCTGTATTTATTAAATTAACTTGATTATTATTGCTAGTTTGAAGATTATAATTACCCAAGTTATCAATAGTATCTGAACTACGTTTTACATCATTATTAATAATTGAACCCTTTAAGGCAATTTCAAAAACTACGGGTTCTATTAATTCTTTTTTTAAAGTATCCGTATAATTTAAAGTTTCATTAATTTGTTCATAAACATTGTTTTTATCATCATAACCAACTTTTATTTCACAATATTTTGAACCAAAAGCATTATTTTGGACGTTAAAGTTTATAAATGAAGATATTTCATCACTTTGTTTATTCCTTATACAATTAATTATTCTATCCTTAAGACCCACGATATCTTGAATATTTAATTCACTCATACCATTTTGGAGTAATTTATTTTTTTCTTCATCACTCAAAGCAGAACTAGTAATAAAATCTTTAAGTTCATCATATGATTTTATTTCCCCATTTTTTATTAAGTTTTTAACTAAAGAAACAATTTCATCATAAGAATTATTGCTCATTTTCATTTTTTGAATTTCTTTTCCAACATAGGCAAGTTCTTCTTCATTAGGCTCTTCCAAGCCATTTTCTGTCACTTTTTTAACTTGATAATGACCATTTTCATAATTTACTACAAAAGTATTTCCATTTAAATCATTAATTTTTAGTTCTTCCATATTATCCCTACTTTAATTATAGTTTACTAAGAAGAATATTGAAAAACAATAAAATCTTTAAAGTTTACATCATTTAGTTTACATGTTATAATTAATGAGGATAGAACAAGAAAGAGGTGTAATGAATACAAATAACGGATTTAACAACGAGTATGAATTTGTAAAATACTTAAATGGTAAAAAAATAAAAGAGCTTAATCCTCTTTTTCAAGATTTATTCGAATACTTATATCCTTATGAATCGATGGATAGCACCATTAGTTGCTGGCGTAACCATTATCCCCAAAAGACGGATATAATGGTTAGGGTTAATAAGGTTATAAAGGGTATTAGTATTAAAATGGGGAGTAGAAATTCGGTTCATGTTGAACCAATCTCCGAATTTATTCATTTTTTAATTGAAAATAATATATCTAGGGAAAGCGTTATTGGTTATTTAAAATATCATTATGCTGATGGGACTACTAATGGTTCAGGGGGAGTGCGAAAGTCAGCAGCAGATTATAAAATCAATCATCAAGCTGAAATAGATAAAATAAATAAAGAATTAAAAAATGGTAAATTATTAAAAAAAGCGATGGATCGTTTTGTTTTAAAAGGAAACAATTCTGAGTATAGTATTGATGCTTTAATTTGGGGTGATGTTAATGATTTTTTATGGTTATCGAAATATGACATTGGTGAAATAATTATGCATAAAGCAGCCAATTATTCCTCATCAATTCATTTTAGTTCATTAGTCGTTCAACCTAAAAATCGCTGTTTAAATTATAATCCTAAATATGAAAAAGATCGATACTGTATTCAAGTGAAATGGTATAGTTTATTTGATGATATTATAGAATTGATATACATTAAGAATTACCAGTTCTTCCAAGATGATCACGTGAATTCATTGCAATAAAAAAACAATCGTAACGATTGCTTTATATTCAATGGAGCGGGTGATGGGAATCGAACCCACGTGATCAGCTTGGAAGGCTGGAATTCTACCATTAAACTACACCCGCATTCAGCCAACAAGATGATTATATCAAATTTTATTCAAATTATCAAGTTTTTATTATTATTAGGAGGCAAAAAATGAAAAAAATTATAATTATATTAACTTGTTTATTTCTAAGCATAGGAGGCGTAAAAGCTAAAGTAAATGTTGATATGCCAAAAGTTACCGACCATGAAAAAGTAAATATTTATCTTTTCCGAGGGGAAGGGTGTACGCATTGCTATGATTTCTTAACATATTTTAGCAAAAATTATAAACAATTTAAAAATTATTTTAATATTGTATCATATGAAACTTACAAAGATGAAAACAACAAAGTCTTAAAAGATAAGGTTAACGATTATCTTGAAACTATTGAAAAAAATCGGGCATCTGTACCTCTAATTTTAGTTGGTTCATGGCATACTTTAGGTTTCGTAGAAAGTGATGGGATTGAAATAATCAAGGAAGCCTTGAAGGCTTATGAAGATGAAAATTATGTCGATCAAGTGCAAAGAATAATTAATGAAAGAGAACTAACTCCCAATCCTGAAACGCTTGAAGAAGCTTGTACGGCCGAACACATAAAGATGCCTAATAGCAACAAAGATGGCATAGTCTTACTTGTTATTTTTGGTGTTTTACTTGTTGGCATAGGTGGTATTGTAATTGCGACCAAGAAAAAATAATCAACACATTATTGATTATTTTTTTTAGCTTTTTTCTTTAAGTATTTTTTGTTAATAAGTTTAACTTTAACACCTTTTTCAGTGGAAAATTGATATTTTACACCATCAGGTAAATTTTTCTTATAAACTTTCATATCTAATCTCCTTCTTTTTCACAACGTTCGCAATTACCATCACATTCATCTTCAATTGATATTGCCCCAGTTGGACATGACTGAATAGCATTTTGCACATTTTCACTTTCAATATTTTCTTGACTTATGGCATGAGATACTCCGTTATCATTAAACTCGAAATGTTCGGGGTCAGTGTAAACACAAGCTCCACAGCCAACACAAGCATCAGCGTTAACTACTAATTTTTTCATAGGCAACCTCCTTTACTAATTATAAGCCAAAAAATAGATAAAAATCAATGTTTATATTTCAAAATTTAAAGATTTGTGATATTATGATATCAGAGGTAATAGATATGAATACTAGAATGGCAAAATATGAACAAGATGAAGAAGTAAAAATTCCTTCGCGGGTGAAGAAACACGCCGAGCTTTATGAAGAGATAAATAATAAGGAAATTAATAACTTTACAATAAAAAGTAATGCAACTGTTATTGGCAATCAAGAACAAGAAATCGATATTGAAAAAATTAAAAAAATTTTAGACACTCGGTATAAGGATGCACCTAAAAGAAGAAGTATTCGTATCGAAAGGGAAGATACCGAAGAAGAAAAAGAAGAAACACCAACTAAAGAATACGATTTAAACTTGTTTTTAGAAAAAGCCAAAGATGAAAAAACGGAAAGTTATGAAGAAGTTCGAGCTAAAAAATTAAGAGATACTCAATTTGATATCTTAAAAAATCTTCATATTGATGATGATGACGATGAAGAAGAATCTCCAACATACGAAAAGAAAGGGCCTCGTCCCGAAGATAATGATTTACTTAACTTAATAAATACAATTACCATTAATGAATCAAAGGAAAAAGCTAAAGCTGAAGCCAAAGAAGAAACTACCGAAGAAGCTAATGAAAATTTAATTGCTAAAGCTGAAGAAGTTTTACCTCCAGAAGAAAAAATAGATGCTTCATCTACGGAATCTCTGGAAGAAATAAAAAATGAAATTGAAAATGTGGAAAAAACTAGCAAAGTTATGACTAAAGACATTTTAGATAATTCCTTTTATACCAAAACTAATGTATTTAAGAAAAAAGATTTAACAAGTGATGATGACGAAGAAGATGAAAAACTAGGCATTGGTTTAAAAATTCTTATTGGTATAACTGTTATAGGAGTATTAATCGGTTTATTTTTCTTTTTAAAATCAATAATTAAATTTTAAATCATATTATTTAATATGAATAGAATAAGGAAAAGATTTAAATCAAAGTTAAAAACTAAAATCATAATTATTATCCTTTTGATTTTCTCTTTAACTTATTTTTTTATGCATAAATATATCCAAAAG
>CANPZG010000015.1 GCA_947588765.1 uncultured Bacilli bacterium | reverse complement strand
CCATTAGCAGCATCCATAATTTCATTTGCTAAATTGATGGCCATTCCCTTTCCATTTCTTAATCTTGCATAATTAACTAACCAACGTAAAGCTAAAGTTTGAGCTCTTTCATCGTTTACTTCAATAGGTACTTGATAGTTAGAACCCCCCACCCTACGTGATTTAACTTCTAAAGCTGGTCTAATATTTTCCATAGCATCATTAAATACATCAATAGCCGGACGACCAGATTCTTTTTCAACTATTTCAAATGCTTCATATAATATTTTTTGGGCAGTTCCTTTTTTACCATCAGTCATAATTTGATTAATCAATTTAGTTACAACTTTGGAATTATATATAGGATCTGGAAGCACATTTCTTTTTACTGCTCTTCTTTTACGCATTATATTTTCCTCCTTCTTCTATTATTTTTTAGGCTTTTTAGCGCCATATTTACTACGACCTTGTTTACGGTCTTCAACACCATGAGTATCAAGTGTTCCTCTTATAATGTGATAACGAACACCGATAAGGTCTTTAACTCTACCACCTCTTACTAAAACAACACTGTGTTCTTGTAAGTTGTGTCCTTCACCAGGAATATAAGCATCGATTTCTTTTCCATTAGAAAGTCTTACCCGAGCATATTTTCTTAATGCAGAGTTTGGTTTCTTTGGCGTACGAGTACCAACTTTTGTACAAACTCCTCTTTTTTGAGGACTTTTAGCATCAGTTGTTTTTCTTTCCAAAGTATTAAATCCAACATTTAATACTGGGCTTTTACTCTTTCTAGTCTTTTTTGAACGATTCTTTTTTACAAGTTGATTAATTGTAGGCATTTTTTATTTCTCTCCTTCCCATTAACACATAACCAGGCGTATCTAGTTATTACTTTTTAAAGGTTCTACCTAAATAGAACCAATTTTTCAAACGCATAAATAATATAACAATTTATTATATGATTGTCAAGTAAAAATTATCTTAAATTTTATTAAATTAATTTTTGAATTTGGGCTTTAGATAAATTAGTTACTTCAGCAATTGTATCTATAGACAAATTATACTTTAGCAATTTCTTAGCCGCTTCTGTCGATACCTTTTTCTTACCTTTTTTTATTCCTATTTTCATGCCTTCTTTATAATATTCATATTTAAGGCCTTCAATTAATATTTCATTATCTTCATCATAGTCCCAATTTATTACTATATCTTTTTCTTCTCTTTTTTTCATTAGATTATTCCCTTTCAAAAATACAATAAAATTATTTAATTAGTTTTTGAATTTGCATTTTGGATAAATTAGTTACTTGAGCTATCTTATCTATAGGTATGTTTATTTTTAACATATTTTTAACTATTTCTATTTCTTTTTTCTTCATTCCTTTTTCTATACCTTCTTCTAAAAAATCATTTTTAAGACCTTCAATTAGAATTTCATTATCTTCATCATAATCCCAATTTATTACTAAATCTTCATTCATTTTATTCATTGCTTTTTCATATGCCATTATTATTTCATCTCCTTTTCGCATCTTTCTTAAAAGCTCTAATTCTTCTCTTTCTAAACATAGCATCAATACATGAATATATTCATTTACTTTTTCGTCTTTAGCATACCATAGTTTCTTTAAATAGTCCATATTTATTTCCACTATTTGTAAATTATTAATGTACTTCTTATTATTTTTGCTATCTTGCATAAAATGCTCATATTTAATTACATTTCCTTTGCTATTATAATTTAAATTTATTTGATATACTCGTTTTCTTTCAGTACTTTTTTCACTTCTAATTTGTTCTTTATACACATTAGTTACATATTTAAAGTTTCTCTCAGTTATAACACCTCTTACTTCTGTATTTACTTCTATATTAATATAAGCATTTGCTGTTTTAAATAGCATATCCATTATCTTTACTCTTTCTTTTTTATTAGATATTTTTTGTTCCGTGGATAAATTACTTATTATCTTTTCTTCAATACCTAATATTTCTTTTATTATTACCTCTAGGAATAAATAATCATTACTTAACATGATACTTTTGAATACTTTATCATATTTGCAAGATAGCCATTTATTATTTACTTGTGTATGCATTCTTGAATCCTCCTTTTGTTGCATTTATATTCATAGGTAAAATTGTCCCTTCACTTATATAATATATCCCCTTACCCCCAGATTTCCTTTTTTTTAATTGAAATTTTTTAAATTTGTTAAAAAGATTGTCGAAATATATCTAAATACGTCAAAAAAGTAAGCATTTTGTCGCTTACTTTTCCTTGACTTTTATAAATTAATTTATCTATTTCTTATTTTATAGTCTTCTATATTAAAACCAAATCTTAGAGCAATTTCTACTAATTGTTCTAAAGTAGCATTTTCAACTTCACTAATTTCAACAACAGCAGGACCAAATCCAGCATAAAAGGCCGTACCTAAATAATCTATTAAATCACTTCTTAATCTTTCCACATCAATATTCATTCATTAACTTTCTTATCTATATTTTCAAACCTTATGTAAACCCTTTTTATTGAAAATCATATTCTTCATATTCTTCATTAAGTTCAAGTAAATCTTTTTTTAAATCTTTTAATTTCTTTTTTAAAACCAAGTCTTTTTCTTTATTAATTAACTTATCTATTTCTTTAAAATCATTATTCTTGCACAAGATTAAATCAAATAAATTGTCATAAACAGCATATTTATTTTCTTCTAAGCAATTATTAATTCTATTTTTAAAATATTCTATTCCTTCATCAAATCTTTTTTCATAAAAATATAAAGATTTTATTTCGTTTAGAAATACGTTTTCATAACTATTATTTAAATCAAAATGCTGATAAAAAAATGTTATTAATTCCCTCAATTTTCTTACATAAGTATCTTTATGAATACTTAAATCATCTTTAATTAATGTTTCTAATAAATTGCTATATTGATCAAAAAATAAATACAAGCTATAATGAATACTAACTACTTTATCATAATCATCAATATTATTAAAATTATCACGTTGAACTAATTCTTTTATTTTTTCAAAAGCCTCATCTAAAAACGTTAAATTTATTTTATTTTCGGTATTATAATCTCTTTTAATAAATAATGGTATAGTTTTATGCTTTAAAGCTTTATATATCAATTTATCTATTTCAACATACTCTTCTTTGTAAAAATCATAAATATCTAAGATATCTTTTCTATTTTTTCTTTGAGGATATTTTTTTAAACTTTCTTCTATATATTTTTGATAAGGAAGAAAAGTATTTGTTTTATCGATACAACATTTCTTATATTTTTTACCTGAGCCACAAGGACATGGATCATTTCTACCAACATTGGAAAAAGGATTTTCATCTATTTCTTTTATATCATTTAAAATTTTTTTCTTTAAATCATCTTCTATTTTTTCATAATCAAATTCTTTTTGATTTTCATCAAAACAATACCACCATGACATTTCTTTAACAGTATCCATAATTGGAGAAAACTTATCTAAATTATCATCATAATTAAAAATATCATCGATAAAACTATCATATCCTCCTCTTATCATATAATCAATAACGCCTTCATCACACATCACTTTTACATCTTCTATAAATGAAAATAAATGCGTATTAATTATTACTTCCATAATAGTATTATATATATCTTCATCTTCATAATTATATAATTTTATTAATTTATGTAAATATAATTCTAAAGCATTTTTATCAACAATTTTATTTTCATAAAAATATATATAACATTGTAATAGTCTTTCTCTTATATATCCATCTGTATTTTTATCTTCAATTAAAGCATTTAAAATATCAAAATTGCCATCAAAAATACTTATAATTATTCGATGTAATACATCTAAAATACAATGATCTAGATTATCTTCTTTTAATAGTTTAATTAAAAGAGGATATAATTTCTTTTCTTTAAATTCCGCGAGTAAAAATATAGCATAAATAACACTCATAGGCATTTCTTTATCTTGATAATCTTTAATATTTAAATAATAATTTTCTACTATGGATAACAATTCCTTATTTATCTTTCCTTTATTTGCTTTAGCTTCAAGTACGGCATCTAAAGCAAATTTGTTGGGATTTTTCTCAAATTTTTCAACTATACTACTCATATTATACTCCTATTCATTAATTTTTTCTTTTTCAAACATTTCGGCCATCGTTTTACTATTATGCGTTAATTTCTTTATGGTTAATTCTTCAGCTTTATTATTAGCTAATCTTAAATTATTTTCACTAGAAATTAAAGCTTCTTTTGTTTTTTGTAAGTGATCAATAGTTTTATCTATTTCTTCAATCGCTTTTTTAAATTTATCACTAGCTAAACGATAATTTCTACCAAACCCTTCTTTAAATAGATTCATATTTTCTTCAAAATGAGCAATATCAATGTTTTGATTTCGCACTACTTGTAATTCTTTCTTATAGTCTAAGGATTTAATAGCACTATCTCTAATTAAGGTTATTAAAGGAATAAAAAATTGGGGTCTAATTACATACATTTTAGGATATTTATGAGATACATCAACTATTCCTACATTATAGTATTCACTATCTATTTCAAGTAATGATACTAAAACTGCATATTCACAATTTTTTTCTTTCCTATCTTTATCTAATTCTTTAAAGAAATCTTCATTTTTATGTTTGGTAGCTGTCTTATCAGCTTCATTTTTCATCTCAAACATAATAGAAACAATTTCTGTCCCTTCATCATCAAAATCTCTAAAGATAAAATCTCCTTTCGAACCAGTCTTAACATCATTATCTTTTTCAAAATAAGCATTTTTAAATAATGGTCTTAATTTATTAAACTCATCACTACAATGTTGTTCTAAAGATTCACCAATCATTTTCGTTGATTGTTTAGCTTTTAAATCTTTATAATAGGCTATTTGTTCTTCTCTATTCTTTATTTTCTCTTCATATCCCACTTTCAAATTATTTTCTTTTAATATATATTCTTTTTCTTGGGATTCAATTTTTAAATTTAATTCATCAATAGCTTTTTCTTTTTCACTTACAGCATCTTTAATCGCCATTTCTTTCTTTGTTTCTTGTAGCTTCAATTCATTTTTTAATTCACTTATTTCTTTATCTTTTTCGTTAGTTAATAATATTAAAGCATTTTCCTTATCTTTTTTAAATTGTTCTTCCCTAAAAGATAATTCTTTAGTAAATTCTTGATTCTTTACTTGTTTTAAAATTGATTCATAATCCGTTTCATTTATTTGAAACATCGTTCCACATTTAGGACATTTTATTTCATTCATCATTTACCTCCATAAGAAAAAAAGACTAAAATTAGTCTTTAACTTAAACCTAATTGTTTATAAAATGTATAGATAAAATATGCTGCAATTAAAAGAGCTATTAAGATTGCTGCACAAAAACATAACATTTGAACTAAACCCCATCCATGATTATTTAATTTCATAATTCGCTCCTTTACTTACAAATTAATTATATATAATATTAACTTTTAAGTCAAATAGAAGTTATTATTAAACAGATAATTTATATGGATTTGTTGGAGTTCCATCACCTGAGATAATTTTAACATTGGAGTTTAGATACATAGTAGGTCTAACCGCATAGCTGATGTCGGTAACAATATTACTTTGTATATTACCAGAAATATCCACAATGAACACACTGATTGAAGAATCGACTCGACGAGTTATTGTCCATTCTGATAAGCCCATATATAACCAGTTGTCATTTATTGTTGATCTATAATCATTTGTTTCGCTAGTATTCCATCCAAGTTTTATCCAATATTTTTTACTAGCTCCATACATATAATCACTCACATACATTAGTCCTACTTTGGCTTGGTATGTCTGTGCTACAGAAGGTAATGCTGAACCTACTTCTGGTTTTACTATTTCACTAGTATATGCATTTTTAGCATTTTGTCCTCCTATTTTTACCCAATCATTTCCAGCTGTAATCCATGTGTGTTCTTCTATCATGTTGTACCATTTGTCTTTATCTTTATCTTTTATGTAATTTAGGTATGTTTCGTTTAAATTTACTTTATTTAAATTACTTTCTCCCCAGTTATTATTATTTGTTCCTCCTGCACCGTAATTCCAATAATATCTGGTCACTTTATTTAAATCTAATTTTCCTTTATATGTACTTGTTGAACCATAAGGACCATTGTGTCCCACTACTCCTGTTCCTCCAGTTTCTGTTTCTGTTGTTGCATCGGCTTTAATTATTTTCATTTGATATGTTGTATGTGATGAATCCGTTGGAAATATTCCTATTATCCGATATAAATTGGAATATTTGTCTGCTTCTGCTGGATTGTTGGAACACTCTCCTCCAAAACAGACATAATTATTTACCTTTTCACTTGCTCCACTATAGCGATATGAATTATCTTCAGCTTCTAATGCATAATTGGTTTCTTTGGTATAATCTTTTTGCCCATCATGATATATAAGTATTGGTTCTTCTCCTTCTTTATTTGCATCTGCTAGTAATTTACTTAATGCTAATTTTTCTTTTTGGATTATTATCTTTCCTTTTAATTCTTTTCCTGTATTTAATTGTTGATTTGTTTCTAAATTCTTAAAAGTTATTGTTATTGTCCAAGTATCTGTTGTTATTCCTTCGGGGGCTGTGGTACTTATTGGTACATCTTCGGCTATGGTTATTAATCCTCTTTTTTCGGTTATATCTATCGTATTTATTTCTTTATTATAACTTTTTGGTCCTTCTATTTTTAAATACAATTCTGGTACTGGAGTATATGTATCTAATACTCCATTTGTTATATCTTCTTCTTTTTTGGCTTTATTTAAATATATTTTTGTATCACTTTCTTTTTGATATGAACTATATTCTAGATTATTACTTGTTATATCTAAATATACATTATATGTATCATTTGCTATATGAGTAGTATTATTCGCTGTTAATATTGCTTTAGCTGTTGCTGTCTCACTTAAGTCTTGACCATTTTCTTTAAAGTTATCTGCACTAGCACTAATACTAATATTACCATCTGTTGTAAATACTAAATGATCAGTAGTACCTGATGTTATATCTACGCTTGAATTAGCACCGTTTTTAGTTTGGGCTTGAAAGTAGGCATATGTTGCTCCCATTACTAAGGATATTAATGTTACTATTGCAATTACTAGATATACTATATCTTTTTTCTTATTCATATTATCCACTCCTCTTATATCTTAAATTAATTATACCACAATTTGGTCTATTTCCCCAAGAAAATTTATTTTTTTGTCAAATAATGAAAAAATTATATTGGTGAAAAGTATATGATTGTTAAGAATTTAAGAGAATCACGTGAATTATTAAACCTTAAGCAAAAAGATTTAACTTCCCTTTTTGGTGTAACTTATTCAACAATATCAGGATGGGAAACTGGAAAAGATACTATTCCCTTAAGACAATTAATTAAATATGCTAATAAATACAACTATAGTTTAGATTATTTATTTGGTTTAAAAAAGAATAATGAAATATATAAACCATTAAAAATTAATCTTGATATTATTAGTGTTAATTTAAGAAATATAAGAAAGAAACATAAATTAACACAAGAAAAAATTGCTAAAGTTTTAAATACTAGTTCCGCTGGATATGCTCATTATGAAAATTCTAGATATTTAATACCAACAACTTTTCTTTATAATTTATCTTTAATATATCCAAACTTTTCAATTGATGAAATATTAGGTCGTAAAAAATAAAAAAGACTTTCCAAAATAAATAGAAAGTTTTTTATTGCAATAAAAAAACCAAGCACTAAACTTGGTAATTTTAATTAAGCTAATTCTACTTCAGCACCAGCTTCAGTTAATTGATCAGCATATCCTTGAGCTTCATCAGCAGGAATGTTTTCTTTAACATTACCACCATTGTCCGCTAAAGCTTTTGCTTCAACTAAACCTAAACCAGTAATTTCTTTTAATAGTTTAATAACTGCAATTTTGTTTCCACCTGCAGATTTTAAAACTACTGTTTTAGTTGCAGAACCAGTATCTTCACTAGCTCCTGCAGCTGGAGCAGCAGCTACAGCAACAGCCATAGGATCTACTCCAAATTCTTCTTTCATTGCATCGACTAATTCTTTAACTTCAAGAATTGTCATTTCTTTTAATGAACTTATAAATTCATCTTTTGTTAATTTTGCCATATTCCTATTCCTTTCCTTCCTTTTGTTCTGAATATAAATTCAAACTTATAGCTAAATCTTTAACATATTGCATCATACCACCAGCAAGCATTGTAAGTAATCCTTCTCTTGATGGAATTTCTGCATATTCTTTAATTGTTGCAATATCCGCAACATCACCGCTTATAACACCGACTCTAATATCTAATTTGTCATGCGTTTTAGCATAATCCGAAACTATTTTAATTGGTTCTAATAGTGTTTTACCAAAACAAATAGCATTTGGTCCTTCTAAAAAGCTATCAATATTAATTTTTAATTCATCAGTAGCTCTTTTAAGTAAGGTATTTTTATAAATTTTAACTTCAGCATCAACATTTTTAAGTTCGCGTCTTAATTCTTTTAAGTCGGCAACTGTTAAACCTTGATATTGAAAAATTATAACCGCTTCGCTATTTTTTAGATTATTAACTATTTCATCAACAATAGCTTTCTTTTGGCCAATTATTTTTTCACTTGCCACTTTAAATCCTCCTTATCAAATTAAAAGCCTCCGCATCGGGAAGCTTAAAAATTTTATAATTTTATTAAGATTCCCTCGGTAGGACTTACTAATTGCCTACTGTCTTCGGTTTTCAATTCGTATTATAATATATTATTAATTAAATGTCAAAACTATTTTTATCAACCTTTATACCAGGTCCCATAGTTGTTGAAATTGTGATATTTTGCATATATACACCTTTTACAGATGCAGGTCTTGCCTTAGCAATAGTTGTAACAACATATTCTAAGTTTTCTTTTAACTTAGCAGCATCAAATGATACTTTACCAATAATAGTATGAACATTACCAAATTTATCATTCTTATATGTAACCATACCTTTTTTGATTTCTTTAATAGTATCAGCTACTTTTGTAGTTACAGTACCAGTTTTAGGGTTTGGCATTAGATTTCTAGGTCCTAGAATATTACCAATTTTACCAAGTTCTGGCATCATATCTGGAGTTGCTACAATAACATCAAAATCAAACCATGATTCTTCTTTAATTTTTTGAATCATATCTTTATCGCCAACATAATCAGCACCAGCCTTCTTTGCTTCTTCAGCATTAGCGCCAGTAGTAATTACTAAGATTTTTTTAGTTTTACCAGTTCCATGAGGAAGTGATAAAGAACCTTTTAATTGTTGGTCAGATTTCTTAGCATCAATTTTTAATCTTATAGCAACTTCAACTGTACTATCAAATTTAGTAACAGATGAACTTTTTACTAAGTTAATTGCATCTTCAACATTGTAAGTTTTAGTTTTATCAATATTTTTTGATGCTTCCACATATTTCTTACTATACTTTTTCATTTTTCCCTCCTAACTGTGGTTCATTAGCGGATTAATTATTATTTTCTTCGGCTTCTTCAGCTTTTTCTTCAGCTTCATCAGCGTGAGTTGGAACTTCAGCACTAGCTGTAGCCATTTCTTTAGCTTCAGCTTCAAGTTCTTCAAGTTCAGCTTCTCTTTTTGCTTGTTCTTTTTCTTCTTCGGCTGCTTCTGCTGCTTGTTCAGCAAGTTCAGCATCATTCAAACCTTTAACTGCAATACCCATATTACGAGCAGTACCAGCGATTTCTAACATAGCGGCATCCACATCATACGCATTTAAATCTGGTAATTTTGTTTCTGCAATCTTTCTTAATTCATCTTTAGAAATTGTCGCAACAATTTCATTGGCACCTTTCTTACTAGCTTTTTGGATACCAGCAGCTTTCTTTAATAAAAAGGCAGCTGGAGCAGTTTTAAGAACAAAATCAAAACTTCTGTCATCATAAATAGAAATTTCGCATGGAAGAACATCTCCCATCTTATCTCTAGTTGCTTCATTAAATTTAGAACAGAAATCTTGTAAATTAATTCCAGCAGGACCTAATACAGTACCAACTGGTGGAGCAGGTGTTGCTTTTCCTGCTTCAATTTGTAATTTAATTTTCTTTACGACTTCTTTAGCCACGAAAACACCTCCTATACAAATATTTTTCGCGTAAGTGGGAATTGGGCAAGTCCGCTTCTTTCCCTTCCACTTATCCAATTAAAACTTAATTGGCATTAATGATAATATCATAAAATGTCAATAAAAACAACAATTTTTGATTAAATATTGGCTAAATTAACAATTTATGTTAAAATTATCTTGATAAAAAAGGGAGATGATTCTATGGCTAAAAAGTTTTTTAACCAAAAAGTTTCAAATAAGAAAAAAACTATAACTCAAATCATCATTATTAGTATATGTGTTATAGGCATAGTTGCATGCTTATTAATTGTTAATTATTTTAACAAGAAAATACCTAAAGATGCCGTTATTGAAATGCGTGATTCTGTAGCGGTTGAAGTAAATGGTGAGCTACCAGATAAAACAGTATTTTTCACCAAATTAGAACAAATAGATGAAGAAAATATAAGTATTAATTTTGACAATGTGGATTTAAAAAAAGTTGGTGATTACGAATTAGAAGTTAAAGTCTATCGTAAAAAATATAAAACTATTCTTAAAGTTGTAGATACTATTTCTCCTATATTAGAAATTAAAAATGTAACTATTGATGAAGGTGCTACTTATGCCGCTCAAGATTTTGTTAGTAGTTGTACTGATAATAGTAATGAAGAGTGTATCATTGAATTTTATAATTTAGCTACAACTCAAGAAGGAAATCCAATTGATTATACAACATATACAGAAAGTGGTACTTATCCAATTCAAATAATTGCCAAAGATGCAAGTGGTAATCAAACTGCTCCAACTGAGGCTATATTAATAATTGGTGATGGAAAAGAAGAAGTACCTCAACCAAAATGTAAATTTGGTACTGATGAATACAATACTGAAGAAAATATTCTAGCAATATCTGTTAGTGAAAATGGTTGTGCTATTGATCCAGCTTTATATAATAATGAAAGCGTCTTACAAGCTATCAAAAATTTATCAAACAGTGAATCTCAAAAAATTAAAAATGAATTTAAAAAATTAAATATTCCCGGAACTATGTATTTAGATTTAAATCAATTACCAATAGCAAATTCTGAAGGTACAGGTTTCGTAGGTTATGGCCTAGAAGTAACTTTAAAAAATGGTAGTAATGAAATAATTGAACAATATCATCTTAAAAATGATGGTACAAGAAGTTACTCAATAAATAAATATAATTTACCATAAGATAGCAATAGCTATCTTTTTTTTACACAAAAATAATGGACCCAAAAGGGTCCAAAGGGGGTTTTGGTTGTCTTTGCTCACTTTTGTCTTAACGATTTCATCGTAAGCGAAGACTTGTTTTAAAGAGCATAAAATACATTTACTGTATCCTATGCTATCTTAACTATAACTTGTTTTAATTTTTTTGTCAATTATTTTTGTTAGTTTTTTACAAAAAATTAATCTAAGAAATCTATTTCTGCTAAAACATTTTTATAGTGTTTACTATTTTCA
The DNA here is from genome assembly GCA_947588765.1 of uncultured Bacilli bacterium. GTDB lineage: Bacteria > Bacillota_I > Bacilli_A > RF39 > UBA660 > Onthocola_B. The sequence goes on along the minus strand of CANPZG010000015.1, from coordinate 21,470 downwards.
TATTCTTTATTTTTTAAATACTTTTCGCTATCTTTACTAGCTTGTAATAATATTTTACTATCAGTTCTTATATTAGCAATTTTAAAAATAATGTCCCCACTTTGTTTAACCCCAAATAAATCACCTTGGCCTCTTTGTTCAAAATCTTTTTCACTAATATAAAAACCATCAGTACTTTCTTCCATAACTTTTAAACGTTCATTATCCATATTAGATATTAAGTAACAATAACTTTGTAAATCATTTCTTCCTACTCTACCTCTTAATTGGTGAAGAGCCGCTAAACCAAAGCGTTCCGCATTAAATATAACCATCATTGTGGCGTTAGGTATATCAATACCAACTTCAATTACAGTAGTTGAAATTAATATTTTTATTTCTCCCTTTAGAAAATCATTCATTATTTCATCTTTTTCTTTTTGTTTCATTTTACCATGAATAATTTCTATTTTTATTTTATAATTAAAGGCTATATCCATTTTTTCTTTTAATTTTAAAACACTATTTAAGTTAGACTCTTCACTATCTTCAATTAAAGGAGAAACAATAAACACTTGATGACCTGCTTTTATTTCCTCAAGCATTTTAAATAAAACATCTTTTATTTCATTTTCTTTTTTTACAATCGTTATTATTTCTTTACGCATCTTTGGTTTAGTTTTAATCATGGATAAATCTAAGTCACCATATAAACATAAAGCATAACTTCTTGGGATAGGGGTAGCTGATAAATATAATACATCAGGTCCAATTTGTCCTTTTTCTTGTAAAGCATTTCTTTGTTTAACGCCAAATAAATGTTGTTCATCAATGATGACTAAACCTAATTTTTTAAATTTAACATTATCATTTATTAAAGCATGAGTCCCAATTACTAAATTAATTTTACCTTCATTTAAATCTTCATAAATCTTTTCTTTTTCTTTTTTAGTTAAATGACCAGTAAGTAAAGCAATTTTAATATCAGTACCCGCGAAATAATTAATTAGAGAATCATAATGTTGCTTAGCAAGAATTTCCGTTGGAGCCATAAATGCTGATTCGTACCCACTTAAGTAATTGGCTAAAATAGCAATAACAGCAACAATAGTTTTCCCAGAACCTACGTCCCCTAAAATTAACCGATTCATTCTTTCCGGTGTAGCTAAATCTTCTAATATTTCATTAATAGCATTTAATTGATCTTCAGTTAATTTAAAAGGAATAGTGCTTAAAAATTCATCTATTTCATCTCTATTAATATCTCTTTTTATGCCTAAGGCTCTTTTATTTTTAATTTTTAAAGCATTTATTTTAAAAGTATAGTTAAATAATTCTTCATATATTAATTTTAATTTAGCTTGTTTTATTTCTTCATAACTATTAGGTTGATGAATAATATTAATAGCTTTATTTTTATCAATAAACTTATATTCTTTATTTAGATTATCAGGAACTAAATCTTCTACTTTATAGTTACTTTTTAAAGCCAAATCAATTGCCTTAACTAAAACACTTTCTTTTAAGCCATTGATTAAATGATATTTAGCTTCTATTTTATCACCTTCAATATTAAACTTAATATCACTAGCAACAAATGTATTTTTTAATTTATTATATTTACCCACTAAAACAATGGATTTACCAACTACTAAATTATTTTTCATAAATGCTCGATTGAATATTCTAACATTTACAATTGTATTATCTATATTTACTAAAAAAGATAAAACATTAAAGTTTCTTCTAATATATCCAACTTTAGGTACAGTAACAATATTTCCTTTAACGTATACTGTATCATTTTCATTTGCTTCATTAATATTTATAATATTAATAAATAAATATTTATAAGGATAATATGTTAACAAATCTTCAACATTAAAAATTCCAATTTTATTTAATAATTCTTGATTTTTAGGTCCAATTCCCTTCAGTTGTTCTATTTTCATATCTACTCCTAGAAAAATTATAACAAAAATTTAAAAAAGTTGCAAAAAATTGTTGACAAAATAAGGCTTATCGGTTAGTATATTAATCACCAATTCACTTGAGAAGGCGAATTGGTGCTAGTATCACACTAGTCAACCCCTTTTTATTCTTTAGGAGCCATAGCAATATGGCTCCACCTTTTTATATCATTTATTTGAAAAAAACAGTTAGAATTTTAACTGTTTTTTTATATATCAATAACATATGGATTATTAGCAGTACCAGTACCTGAAATAATTTTCACATTTGTATCAAGATACATAGTTGGCCTTGCATGAAATGCCCAATCTTTTACACCATTTCCATTACTACCAATAATATTTCCGTTTATATCTATTGAATAAACATGATTATCATATGTTGCATTACGAGTTATTGTCCATTCATAAGTGCCCCTATACATCCAATTATTTTCTTTTACTTCTTCATTATCATAATAATTTAATGATTTTTCATACCATGCTTTCTTATATGTCGCATATCCATAATCATTTATATACATTAAACCGACTTTTGCTGTTACTTCTTTTGCTACATTTGATAAAACTATTCCTACATTTGGATTTTCTATTTCATTTTCATACACCTGTTTTATGTATAAAAATTCATTCCAAGGAACAATCTTATCCACGGTATTTCCTGCGGTTATCCAGGTATGTTTTTTTATCATAGAATACCATTTACCATCATCTTTAGGTTTTAAATATTCATTTAAATAATAACCATTTAAATTATCTATATTCAAATTACTTTTTCCCCAATCGTTCGTTTCTTTTCCTTCATATTCTTCAGTTTTTGAATAATTCCAATAGTAAGAATCCCCATCAAAAGCAGCATTTACTCCAAGTGAGGTGCTTGTTGCTAAAGTTGCTTTTATTATTTTCATTTCATATTGATTTTGATTATTTTGAAATAATCCTATTATTCGATATAAGTTTTCTTCAGGGCATTTTTCTTCACTTGAACCAAAACAAACATAATTATGAACTATATCATTTCCTCCACTATATCGATATGATAAATCTTCAGCATCTATTATATTTCCATCCATATCTTTTATTGTTCCATTATGATATAGTAAACTATTATTTCTATTTGTAATTAGATAATTTGCTATTGTTCCATCCCAATCATATCCTTTTATTGAGACTTTTATTTTAAAACTTTGTTTCATTGTATCATTATTAGCATTTTCATCTAGCCATAAACGTAGTTTATAAGTTTTCTCTTCCTTTATAGATAAATTATTATTAAATACTTTGTATGTATTACCTCTTTTATTTTCTATCCCTTGTTCTAATTCTTTTATTTCTTCTTCTGTTAAATCTAGTTCTTCATTTTTATTTGTTAGTAAATCTGTTATTAAAATATTATCATCCATATCAGTTACTGCATATCTTATATCTTTATCTTTTATTTCATTATCATTTAATGTTGTTAAATATAAATTAAATCCAGTATATTCTTCACATGTACTACTTATCGTAAATTCATAGGCTTCTGTTTGTAATCCCATTTCTTCTTCCATTGGATACATATTTGTTAGATTTATTGTACTATTATTATCTTTTAAGGTTATTTTAGCACAATTATTTATTCCTATTTCTGTTTGGTTATTTTCTTTTTCTGCTTTTGGTTTCATATATGAGTATGTAACTCCAATTGACATTGTTGTTACTATAAGTATTCCTATTACTAAAAGTATTATTATTTTCTTTTTAAATTTTTTCATAAATCACCACTCCTTACTATTTCAATTATATCACAAATTCGAACTGTCAGTGCATATAATTGTAACCAATAGTTTGAAATAATTATATTGGGTGAATAAAAATGAACGGAAAAATTAAATTACATAATGACTATTATTACTATGACATTGTTAGAAAAAACATTAAAAAATATCGTAAGTTAGCCAATTTAACACAACAAGAACTTGCTGATAGGATTGATGTTTCTATGCATTATATCTCTCAAATTGAAAGTGCTAAACCTTACAAATACTTTACATTAATAGTCATAGGTCGTATTGCTGACGCTTTGGAAATTGATATAACTCGGTTATTTGAAAAGTAATTTTTGAAGCGATGGTAATTGCATTAAAAAAATAAAAGAGAAGATAGTTAATAATCGTTCATTTCTTCTCTTTTATATAGTAATAATATATAACGTTATATTCACTAGTCTCCAAAATAATTTTACATATTTTTTGTTTTATATAGCCATTGATACTATTATATCAATAAAATCTTCTAAATATTTTATAGTTTCATCAAATTCTAGATTTCTAGCATAACTATTCTTTCGAGAATAACTTTCTTTGACAATTACACTGAAAAAAGACACAATTTCAGTGTAATTGTCAAACGTCTAATTAATTCTACTATAATTAAAACAATAAAAAGGACAATTATTTGAATAATAAATATAGTTTCATTGACAATACCCCCCTAGGGTGTTATTATTTTGTTGGTGACATATATCATGAATAATCATAAAAATAAATATCGAAGTGAAGATGAAAAGAAAGATTTAACTAAAAGATTAAAGATAATTGATGGTCAAGTTAATGGGGTAATAAAGATGATTGATGAAGATCGTTATTGTGATGATATTTTAATTCAACTTGCCGCTATTAATAAATCTATTAAAAGTTTGGGTAATAAACTTTTAAAAACACATTTAGAAACTTGTGTCGTTGAAAACATCAAAAATGATAATTTAGAAATAATTGATGAAGTAATTGATTTATTTGGTAGATTAGATTAGAAAGGAAAAAAGTATGAAGAAGATAATAATTAATATTGGGGGAATGAGTTGTAGTGCTTGTTCTAATTCTTTAGAAAAATATTTAAATAAACAAGAAAAGATTAAAAATGCTTCTGTAAATTTAGTTTTAGCGCAAGCTTTAATTGAATATGATGATGATCTAACTTATGATGATTTAAAATCATTTATTGAAGCTGCTGGTTTCGAAGCCTTAGGTATATATAATGGTAAAGAAGAAAATGAAAATAAAAAAGATAAATACTTATTAATTGTTTTTACTATTCTAGCTCTATTAGTCTTATATATTGCTATGGGTAGTATGATTCATCTACCAGCCATTCCTTTTTTAGATATGATGGCACGTCCTCTTGCCTATACCACTACTTTAATGATTTTAGCTATAATGTTTATTATCTATGGCATAGATATCAGTAAAAGTGGAATTAAAAATTTAAAGCATTTATCTCCTAATATGGATTCATTAGTTACGATAGGTGTAAGTGCTAGTTTTATTTATAGTTTAGTTAATACCATATTAATATGGCAAGGTAATACATCATTAGTACATAATTTATATTTTGAAAGTTGTGCTATTGTTATTTATTTTATTAAGTTAGGTAGATTTATCGATAAGAAAAGTAAAGAAAAAACTAAAAGTGCTATTAAAGAATTAGTACAAATTACACCAACTATGGCTTTACTAAAAACTAAAGATGGGGAAAAAGAAGTTACCATTGATGAAATTAAAAAAGGTGACATTTTAATTGCTAAGCCTGGAATGCGAATTGCAGTGGATGGGATAATTACTAAAGGTTCTACGCATTTAAATGAAAGTTTTATAACTGGGGAATCCAAACCTAATAAAAAGAAAAAGGATGATACCGTTATTGCTGGTAGTACTAATATTGATGGTGTAATCGAATACAAAGCTGAAAAAATTGGTAAAAACTCCACCATATCCGAAATAGTTCGATTAGTAGTTGAAGCCACTAACACGAAAGCTCCCATTGCTAGAATTGCTGATAAAGTAAGTAATTATTTTGTACCGGCTATTATCGTAATTGCTTGTATCGTTTTATTTGACCATTTACTTGTCGGTTACGCTTTAGCGGATGCTATAAAAACTTTTGTTACCATCCTAGTTGTCGCTTGTCCTTGTGCTTTAGGTCTAGCTACTCCTCTTGCTATAGTTGTAAGTATTGGGTCCTGTGCGAAACAAGGTATTTTAGTTAAATCCAGTGAGACTTTAGAAAATGCTCACAAAATAGACACCATTGTTTTTGATAAAACTGGTACTCTAACCTATGGTAATTTAAAAATTTCTAAAATAAATAACTATACTAAAGCTAATGTTAATACTTTAATAAGTAAAGTGGCATCGTTAGAAAATAGTTCTACTCATCCAATTGCTAATGCTTTTAAAGAATACGCTTTAGACAAAAAAATAGATTTATTACCCGTGAAAGATTTTAAAAACTTAAATGGTTTAGGTTTACAAGGTAAAATCAAAAATAAACAAATTTATGTGGGGAATCGCAAATTAGTTACCAAATTAAAAATTAAAAATGATTATCTATTAGATGAAGAAAAATTAGTTAGCGATGGTAATAGCATTGTTTATGTTATTGAAGAAAATAAAATAATTGGTTTAATTGGCGTCCAAGATACCATTAGAACTGATGCAAAAAAAACGATTAATGCTTTACTTAAAATGAATAAAGATATTATAATGTTGACGGGAGATAATGAAAAAACAGCTAGTTTAATTGGTAGTAAAATAGGTATTACCAATATAAAAGCCAATGTTAGTCCCAAAGAAAAAAATAAAATTATTAAAGATTTAATTAAGGATGGTCATAAAGTAATGATGGTTGGTGATGGTATTAATGATGCCCCTTCTATTGCTGAGGCCACCATTGGTTTAAGTTTTAAAAAAGCAACAGATATTGCTGCTGATACTGCTGATGTTATCTTAATGCATGATGATTTAGAAAAAATAATAACTTTATTTAATATAAGTAAAAAAACTATCTTAAATATTAAAGAAAATTTATTTTGGGCTTTCTTTTATAATGTTTGTATGATACCAATAGCTATAGGTTTATTTAGACCTTGGAAAATAGAAATGAATCCCATGATTGCATCTTTGGCAATGATGCTAAGTAGTTTTACAGTTGTCTTAAATGCTTTAAGATTAAAGAAAGGAGGAGAAAAATGAAAAGGGAATTATTAGTAGATGGTATGCATTGTGAAAATTGTGCTAACCGAATTAAAAAAGTATTAGGTGCTATAGAAGAAATAAAAGATATTGATGTAAACTTAGATACGAAAAAAGTAATTATTACTTTAAATAAAGAAATAGATGATACTATTATTAAAAATAAAATTGAAGATTTAGGATTTGAAATAAAGGAGATAAATTAAATGAAAAAATTATTAGGAATATTTATAACAATTTTATTATTAACAGGATGTGGGAATAAAAATCCTCTTGTAACAATGGAAATTGAAAATTATGGAACCGTAAAAATGGAATTATATCCAAGTATTGCCCCAAATACGGTAGCTAATTTTGTCAGTTTAATTAATGATGGGTTTTATGATGGCAACAACTTTCATCGTTTATCCAAAGGCTTTGTTCTTCAAGGAGGAGATCCATTAGGTAATGGTACAGGTGGTCCTGGTTATACCATCAAAGGTGAATTTAGCAAAAATGATTTTGTAAATAATTTAAGTCATAGTGAAGGGGTTATTTCGATGGCTCGAGCTACTAGTTATGATTCTGCCGGTAGTCAATTCTTTATCGTTTTAAGTGATGAAGCTAAATATTCTTTAGATGGCTTATATGCTTCATTCGGTAAAGTTACTGAAGGAATGGATGTAATTAAGAAAATTGAAAATGAAGCCGAAGTTGAAGATGAGAAATCAGGTAAATTAAAAGAAAATATTAAAATAACTAAAATGACTGTTGATACTTTTGGTAAAGAGTACAAGCTAGAAAAAATTACTCAAGAATAATGAGTAATTTTTTTATACTAAACTATTTAATTTATATATTTTTTGAGATAAATCAGTAACTACTTCAAAATCATCAGCTTCTTTAGTTAAGATTACTACAATATAAGGACTTTCATCAAAGACAATACCTGATTCATGATAATAAACACCAAAATAACCAAACTTATGCATTGTTGTAGGTATTTCTTCAAAAAGTAAATAATTAGAGTAATCATTTATAAAATAATTTTTTAATTCTTCTCTTTTACTTTCCTCAATACTATTATCATTTATATAATTATATAAGTATTTCATAAATATTAATTGGTCATCTACGGTTGTATTACCAAAGTAATCATCATTCCCTCTTGTTAATAAATTTTTAGCTCCCATATTCCGACCATAATTTCTTATATTATTAAGGCCAATTATTTTAACTAATTTCATATGAGCTTGATTATTTGATGTTTCAATAAGAGGTTTAACTAAAGACTTTAACTCATCAGTTAATTCCATTTTTTCATAAACATACAAAGCCTCTAATGTTTTAACTAAACTAGCTCCATAATAAACAACATCGCCATTATATTTATAAGTATAATTATTTTCGATATTATAAAAACCAATGCTGACATCATATTTTTTATCTTGGATATATTTTTCTAAACTGCTTATATATGTATTAATATTATTTTCATCATTTATATCATGAACTACTACTTGTCTATCAACACTAGCTTCATTACCTAAATTATCTTTAACTGTATAAGTTAATTTATAAGTACCACTTTTTTCCGTATTAACTTCACCGGTTATTATAACATAATTAGATAAATCACCATCACAATTATCTGTAGCAATAAATCCTTCTTCTTTGTATTCATCACCAACAGTTAAATGAATTTTTCCAGAACCATTTAAAGTTATTGTTGGTTTTTCCTTATCTTCATAAGTAAATTTTCTAACTACTTCCGTCGTATTAGTAGAACTATCACTTACTTTATAATATATATTACCATTTTCTCTTTTAACTTCTACTTTATCAGTTATATCCCCATCATAATTATCGGTAGCAGTGTATCCTTCTTCTTCATAATAATAGCCTAAACAAGCATTAATTTCTTTTTGACCCTTTAGTTTTATTTCGGGAGCTACTTTTTCACTAACAATTACTTTTCTCTTGCTTGTCATATTTTCATAAGTATATTTTACTTCATAACTACCTACTACTTTAGTATTAACATTATTCTCTATATTTACTTCTTCATCTATTTTTTTGCAACCATATAAACTACATTTCAATAAATCATAACCTTCATCTATATACTCATCCCCATAATTTATACTTACTTCTCTTGCACCCTTAATATTTAATTTAATATAAGGCTTAAAACTTAAACCAAAAACAAAACTTATTATCAAAATAACACAAATTAAAATAATCCACTTTCTATTCATAATTACCTACTTCTTTTCCAAATCATTAATTAATTTTTCACTATCTAATAATGCTTCATTATATAATTTTATAAAATCTGTTATATCAATATTACTTATTTCTTTTAAAGAATAATGATAAGATAAAAATCTTAAATGTTTTTTATTTAAAATACTATATAATATTCTTTTAATTCCTAATTTATCAAAACGATATAACCATAAGAAAGGATAAACATGATTAATCCCTTTTAATATTCTTTTACTATAGTAATTATTATTAAAATAAGTATCAAATATCTTAGTTATTTCTGCTTTAAATTCTGTATCTATTTTTAAATGTTTGGGTATTATTTTTTTAATTTCTTTCAAGTCATTTATTTTAACATCTATCGTACTTTCAAGTAGAGCATGAACATTCTCATCATCATGAGTAACTTCATTAATATAGGGGTGAACTTTTCGATCTAATAACTCATGAACGAGATATCCATACATAAAACTTTTAACTTTAATGTTATCAGTTTTTATACTATTCTTAAAATTCTCAAAATCAACTTTTTGAAGCTCTTTAGTATATTTAAAATATTTATTACGAATAGGATATTCCCATAATCTAATAAAATATATTAAATCATGGCCTTGATTTCCAATTAAAAAGTAATCTTTATTTATTAAAGAATTGTTTAAACTTTTATATAAATCATTACCAAATTTAAAATGAGTTAATGTTCCTGCCATATATCAATCACTAGATATATTTTATACATTTATTTAGAAGTTGTCAATTAAACTATTATGTAAAATCATACCATAAAATTACATTACCACTTGCCTCAGTTATTTTTATATTGTATATGTAACCATTGAAATATCCATCATTATCAAAACAAGATTTACCTAAATAATTTTCTGTTCTTTCTATATTTCTTATTAGCTCAACTTCTAATGTTTTTGTATCTTTTAAATTATTATCCAAGTATGTATTTATGGTAAATTTATTATCCGTTTTTTTTACTTCTAATTTTATATGAGCTGTTTTATTTAATTCTAATATATTGGGCACAACATTACCTGCATAAGGTACTGTATTATTCCGTATATCAGTTCTTATAGAATTTTCACAATCATAATTTGCTATTAAAATACCATCAACGCATTTGTTTCCTCGACTAATATCTATTATCCTTGACCAAAAATTAAAATTTTCCCATTTTGCCTCAAATTCTATTGTAAATCCATTTTCCCAATTTATTGTTTCTGGTAAATCAGCAACATCAACATAGTCATCTTCACCATCAAAATATAATCCTTGTCTTCTTTCTCCATCTAATTTAATAATTCCACCATTTTGAATTACACCATTGTAATTATTACCACTTAAATCTTTAACGAAATTATTATTTGAAAAATATAAATAGCATTTATCACTTTTATTTCCTACTATTTTTATTTTATTATTTATGAAATCAATTGATGATTCATTTTCACAATAACTTTGGCTTTTATCTAAACTATATCCTTCTTTTGGAAAGTCATAGTTTTCTTGTTTATAGTATTCGCCATCAGTATCTTGTAAATAAATACTTAACATATCTGCAGTTTTAACTTGTTCTTCTTTCGAAAATAAATTATTTGATAAAATACCTCCAATAAAAGTTATAGTTATAAATATTAGTACAATAATAACTATTAATTTTTTTCTTTTCATATATTTGCTCCTTCTATAATTCATAAATATTATATCATAAAAATGTCGTATAGAATAGCAAAATGTTAATTTGAATAGCAAAAGTGTAATAATCATCTTAGGTGATAGCATGAATAACGATAGATTAAAATGCCTAAGAGAAGAATTAGAATTAACCCAAACTGAAATGGCTAAAATGATTGGATGTAAACGATCTACTTATTCTCTATGGGAACTAAATAAAAATACAATTCCTTTATATTACTTAAATCAAATATCTAATATATTTAATATTAATATTGATTACCTAGTTAATTTATCAAATAATAAAAATTGTAAATTTCAAAAAGTTGAAATAGATAAAATAGAATTAGGAAAACGTATACGTCAAGCTCGTAAGCAAATAAATTATACTCAAGAAAAATTAGCAAGTAAATTAAATACAACTCATTCCGTTATTAGTGCCTATGAAAGTGGCAAAACAAGTGTACCAACTTTATTTATAATTGAAATAGCTAAATTAACCAAAAAATCACTAAATTGGTTATTAAATAAGCAATAAAAAATACCAATTGGAAAGTTTTTTGAAAAATAGTGAAATTTATGAGAAATTAATATATAATTATAATGGTGATAGTAAATGACAATATTAAAGTATATAGTTTTAGGAATAATTCAAGGATTAACGGAACCATTACCTATTTCTAGTAGTGGCCATATTTTTTTATTTAAACAATTATTTAATACTAATTTATTTAATTCCTTAAATTTTGAAATAATATCTAATTTTGGTTCTTTCATAGCTATTCTTATTATCTTTTGGAAGGATATTGTTAATTTAGTAAAATCTTTTTTCACTTATATCTTTAATAAAAAAATGAGAAAAGAAAATAAAGTTAATTTTAAATATTGTTGGTATATAGTTATTAGTACTATACCCGTTGGGATAACTGGTATTATATTTAAAGATAAATTAGAAAATGTCTATTCTTTAAAAGGATTAGCTTTTGCTTTCCTAATTACGGCTTTAGCCTTGTTTATTGTTCGTAACATTAAAGGAGAAAAAGAAGATAAAGATTTGACTATCAAAGATGCGATAATCATTGGTTTATTTCAAGCTGTAACTATTGTTCCGGGTATATCCCGTAGTGGTACCGTATTAGTAGCTTGTCTATTATGCAAACTAAAAAGAGAAACTGCTTTAAAATATACTTTTATTCTTTATTTCCCAGTTAGTATAGCCACATTTGTGTTAGGAATGAAAGATTTAATAGCAACACCAAATATAACGGATATGATTTTACCATATTCCTTAGGTTTAATATCTGCGGGTATTGTAACATATTTTTCTTATCAATGGTTAAGTAATTTAGTTAAAAAAGGTAAACTTTGGAAGTTTTCTATCTACTGTGTTCTACTAGCTTTATTTATATTTATATATTTTAGATAAAAAGAAAGGACTTGGAGTGAAGTCCTTTTAAAGTGTGAGTTTAGTTTTACATATTGATTATTGTTTTATTCTCTTTATCACCTTCCTTTAATTAAGAATAACAAAGAAATGTGAAATATATATGTAATTTATTTGAAAATTAACCTTTAATTGTAAAATAGAAAGTTGTTCCTTTATTTAAAGTACTTGTTACACCATATTCAAAATTGTGAGCTTCCAGTACTTGTTTGACAATGGATAAACCTAAACCTGTTGATATGACATTTCTTTTATGTTCTTTATTATTTTTATAATATTTATCCCAGATAAGTGGTAATTCATGTTCTGGTATGCCTTTACCAGTATCACTTATTTCTACTTTATAATCTTTTTTTATTTTGGTAACTTTAATAGTTACTTTTTTATCTTCTCCCGTATAATTAATCGCATTATTAATTAAATTATAAATAACTTGATTTATTCTTTTTTTATCAGCTTTTATTATCGCTTTTGTTGGTACTTTAACCACGAAATTATATTGTTCTGTTTCTTTAATAATATCGTAACGTTTTAAAATATTTTCAATTTCTTTAGTTAAATCAAATTCTTCCAAAGTTAATTTTTCATTTTTACCAGCTTCGGATGCCGAAAGTTCTAAGATATCATTAACAAGCAAGGTTAATCTATCAGTTTCATCAATAATAATATCTAAGTGTTCATTCATTTTCTTTTTATCTTTATAGGAAATATCTTTAATCATTTCGGCATAAGCTTTAATCATTGTAAGTGGGGTTTTTAAATCATGAGAAACATTAGCCATCAAATCTCTTCTTAATTCATCAGTCTTACTTAATTCATTTTTAGCTTGTGTTAAAGTTAGGGATAAATCATCTATTTCTTTAATATCACTTTCATCAAAAGTAACATTATAATTTCCTTTACCTAGTAATTTAGCCTTTTTAGTTATTTTAGTGATTGGATTAGTTATTTTATTAGCTAAAAATACGGAAATAACTACCGCGATAATAATAGCTAAGATTGACAAATAAAATAATTGTTTTTTAACAACTTTTGTTACCATTGAGATATCTTCCAAGTTAGAATACATGAAGATATTTTGATTCTTATATTTTAAAGCATACATCATAGCTTCAACATGTCTATCTTCATTAACAAATTTATATGTTTTTTTATCTTCATCATTGTTAATAAAAGTATTCATCATATTGCCAATATTATAATTTATTTTATTAAAAACACAACCATCCATATTAGCATTAAATTTAGCAATATAGTTCATATCACTAGTTATAGCAATACAGACATCATTTTGATAAGCTGCATTTTCTAACTTTGTGACAATATCTTCTTCGTCTTTACTATCTTTAACATTTTTAACTAAATCATCTAATATTTTTATTTGATATTTTTCATAATAAGTATCAAAAATAGATATTTGGCATAACCATAGTAATAGAACAATAATAACATTAAAAACAATTAAATAAAAGAGAGTTTTACTTTGAATACTTCTTTTCTTTTTATTCTTTGTATTCAAATTTATACCCCCTTCCCCTTACGGTAAGAAGCATATCTTTATATTTACCTAAATGCTTTCTTAACATTTTGATATGGGTATCAATAGTTCTATCATCACCATAAAAATCATAACCCCAGATATTATTAAGTAAATTTTCTCGAGATAAGGCGACATTCTTGTTTTCAATAAAATACTTTAATAAATCATATTCTTTGGGAGTTAAAGTAACTTCTTCATTATCAATATAAACTTCATGAGCTAAATCATCCATTTTTATGCCCTTTATTTGATATATTTTTTCATTATTATTTTTTCTTTTAGTTATAGCTTTAATACGAGCCACCAACTCTTTGGGACTAAAAGGTTTAGTTACATAGTCATCTATTCCTAAATCAAAACCAATTAATTTATCGTATTCTTCTCCCCGAGCAGACAACATTAAAAAAGGCACATCTTTACTTTTTTTAATTTCCCGACAAGCTGTATAACCATCCATTTTAGGCATCATTATATCCATGATAATAATATCAAAGTTTTCTTTTAAAGCTAAATCAACGGCTTCAACGCCATTACTGGCTTCTTTAACTTCATAATTTTCTAATATAAGATATTCTTTTATAACATTTCGAATTAACTCTTCATCATCAACTATTAATACACGCATTCTTTTCACCTATAATTATTTTAATCTATTTTTGTGAAAAATAAATGAACATTTAGATTTTTCGATGTTCACTTATATAACTTATTTCTCTTTTTATTTTTGATTCTTTATCCATACCTGGCAAGTTACTAACTACTAAAATATTATCCGGTTCAAAATAGAAAGTATCAGTTGTATTATAACTTTCTTCTCCCTCTTTAATATTTGATATGATAGTTAGACTATTACCATCATAATCTAAGCGACAAGAAAAATATTTCAAAACTCGATCTAAAATACAGCCACTTGCTGTAAGTAAACCATTACTATAATTTATATATAAATTTTCTAATTCACCATCAGCGATATCCAAACAATTAAGAATAAAATAAGATAGCTTATATGCTTCTTCATCTGTAATTCCTTGATATCTAATATTATTTTCTTTTGTAGTTGTTTTCCTTAAACCATCCATTATTTTTTCACCATTAATATTATATAACTATTCAATTATGATTTGCAATAATAATTATTTCTTTTACACTTTTACAACAATTTTAGTGTATTTAAAAGTAAATTATTAATTTATATAAGAAAATAATTTTAGGTGATGTGAAATGATTATAGGAAGAATCAAGGAAATTAGAAAAGACCGAGGTTATTCTCAAAAAGATATTGCGAAAGTTTTGCATACTACTCAACAACAATATTCGAGATACGAACTTGGTATTCAAATTTTACCCGTGGAAAAATTAGTAATTCTCGCGGATTTTTATAATACCTCAACTGATTATCTATTGGGAAGAACTGATGAAAGAGAACCATATCCTAAATCAATATTATTAGACAAAGAAAAGGTTCTTGTTCAACAATAAAAAACTGCCACAGCAGTTTTTATTTTGTTACTAAATCTTTATAGTAATTATATCTTTTAATAGCATTTTCTTTTTGTTTAGCTAAAATTTCATCAGCAAGTTCTGGATTTTTGATTTTTAAAGCATTAAATCTTACTTCATTATTTAAAAAGTCTTCATATAAATCAAAGTTTGGTTCTTTACTATCCAAAGTTAATTTTTCGCCATCATAACGCATAAGCAATTGGTATCCACAAGCAACAGCAAGATTTTGTTCTTTCATACTGCAACTCATGCCTTGTTTTATACCATGTTCTACACAAGTAGCATAAGCAATAATGATTGCTGGTCCTTCATGTTTTTCGGCTTCTTCAAAAGCTTTTATAGCTTGCATCATATTAGAACCTAAAGAGATACTTGCAACATAACAATTAGGAATAGCTGTCGCAATTCTAAATAAATCTTTTTTACCGGTTTTTTTACCAAAATTAGCAAATTCGGCAACCGCACCAAGTTTAGTTGATTTACTAGCTTGACCTCCAGTATTGGAATAAACTTCCGTATCAAGTACTAACACCTTAATATTTTCATTTGAATGTAAGACATGATCCAAACCACCATAACCAATATCATAAGCCCAGCCATCACCACCGATAGCCCAAACTGTTCGAGCTGGAACATAATCTAATAAATCTTGTAATTCTTTAGGAATAGTTAAATCTTTTATTCTTTCTTTAACTTTAGTTGTTACCTCTATATCATCTTTATTATCTAACCATTCGTTAAATAAGGATTTTTCTTCATCAGTAACACTATCTAGAGAATCACGCATTATTTTTTCAATTCGTTCTCTTTTTTGTTTATAAGATAAGTGAATACCTAAAGCAAATTCAGCATTATCTTCAAATAAGGAATTAGCCCAAGGAATACTATAAGGAGTTGATGGAACACTACCACCATAAATAGAAGAACAACCTGTCGCATTGGCAATAACTAATTTTTCACCAAATAATTGGGTTAATAGTTTAATATAAGGGGTTTCCCCACAGCCAGCGCAAGCACCCGAAAACTCAAATAATGGTTTTTGGAATTGACTTCCTTTAATAGTAAATTTAGGTGTCTTCACTTCTTCACTTGTCATTTTCGTAAAATCAACATCTTCTTTAGTTACTTTTTGTTCCATTGTTAAAGCTTTATTTCCCATCTTACCCGGGCAAACGCTTTCACAAACTCCACAGCCCGTGCAATCTTTTTCACTAACAACAATTTTAAATTCACCATTTTGCATAAATGGACGAATAACAGCATGAGGACAAACTAAAGAACACATTCCACATTCAATACAATTTTCTTTATGCCAAATCGGTACAATATTGGAAATATTTCTTTTTTCATATTTGGTTAAACCATTAGGAAATGCTCCATATGATAAAGGTACTAATTTACTAACTGGTATTTCATTACCTTTACGATGATTAATCATATCGATGACACTTTCTTCTTTTGCATTTTCATTTTCAACAGTTTCTTTAATATGTAACTCATGAATATTAGTTAACGCTTCTTCAACGGCTTTACTATTACTATTAATAACATCTTCACCCTTAGTAATAAAATCTTGTTTAATTTTTTCTTTTACTAAATCTAAAGCATTATTAATACCTAATAGATTTAAAATAATTGTTTCGATTATTTTATTTATTTTACCTTTAATACCAGCATTTAAAGCAATATTTTCGGCATCAATATATAACACTTTAATGTTTTTCTTTAATAATTCATTTTTAACATGTGCTGGTAACAATTCATTTAATTCTTCTTCATTTTTAATCGTCGAAATTAGGAGTGTACCATTTTCTTTTAAATTATTTACAATATCAAAAGTTTTAAAATAAATATCTTTAGTTACGACTACTAAATCAGGATTAGTTACATAAAATGGCATATTTATTTTTTCATTACTTATTCTTAAATTAGAAGCTGTAACTCCCCCACTTTTCTTTGAATCATATTCAAAATAACCTTGAACATATTTATCTAAATTTTCATGAACTATCTTTAGAATTTCCTTACTAGCACTAACCATACCATCAGAACCAAAACCAAAGATTTTAATTTCTTGCGCATTTGATTCTAAAGTAAAATCAGTCTTTGGTAAACTTAAATTAGTAACATCGTCAGTAATACCAATAGTAAAGTTATTTTTAAGTTCCCCATCTAACATTTGATAAACACTATATATATCACTTGGGGTCGTATTTTTACTTGATAAGCCATATCTACCACCCACAATATTAATATCACGAGTCTTTAAAGCAGAACAAATATCTAAATATAATGGTTCGCCAATACTCCCTGCTTCTTTAGTTCTATCTAATACAGCAATATTTTTGACGGTTTTAGGTAATACATCTTGTAAATATTTTAAACTAAATGGACGATATAAATGAACTTCAATTAAACCAACATTTTTAAGTTTTTCCACAACTAATTTAATTGTATCACATACACTACCCATAGCTACAATTATGTTTTTAGCATTTTCATCACCATAATAGTTAAATGGTTTATAATTTAAACCGGTCAAAGCATTAATTTTTTGCATATAATCATTAACGATATCCGGCATATTATTATACATTGTATTTCGAGCTTCCATAACGCCAAAATAAATGTCTTCATTTTGGGCCATACCATATTGCACATCATGCCCTACATTTAAGCATCTATTTTTATATTTAGTTAAAGCATCTTTATCCACTAAAGCTAAAAGGTCTTCATCACGAAGAGTGTTTATGGTATTAAGTTCGTGGCTAGTTCGAAAACCATCAAAGAAATGTAGGAAAGGTAGACTACCTTTTATTGCTGATAAATGAGCAACAGCAGCAAGGTTTTGCGCATCTTCCACATTTGATGATGCAAGCATACAAAAACCAGTAGCTCGACAAGCATAAATGTCTTGATGGTCACCAAAGATAGATAAAGCATGAGTTGCTAAACTTCTAGATGCAACATGAATTACTCCCGGCAACATTTCCCCAGCAATTTTATACATATTAGGAATCATTAAAAGTAAACCTTGACTTGCTGTAAAAGTTGAAGCTAAACTACCACTTAATAAAGCTCCATGAAAGGCTCCCGCAGCCCCAGCTTCCGATTCCATTTCAATTACTCTTGGAACATCATTATATAAATTAAGCAAGCCACTTGTCGAAAGCAAATCAATATTAGAAGCCATTGGACTAGAAGGTGTAATCGGATAAATACTACATACCTCACTAAATAAATAAGCTATTCTACTACAAGCATTATTACCATCAACTATTTTTTTCATATGTTCACATCCTTACATAGTAATTATAACATTTTTTTAAGTTTATAATTTATTTATTTTATATATTTTTCTATTCCGAAAAAAACAAAAAAATTTATTTTTTCGGAATAATGTTATTTTATTTATTATTAATTAGCCAATTTGCAATATCTTTAACTAAAACTCCTTCATATGTATAATCATCATGCTTTGTTCTCGCAATTAATATTTTAGGATAAGCATCCTTTATTTTTAATAATGAATCAATTTCTCTTTTAAAAGTATTTTCATCACTTATATTATCTGACACTTGAATATACATTTTTTCATCTTGTTTTTGAGCAATAAAATCTATTTCTTTACCATATAATGTTCCAACATATACATCATATCCCCTACGCATAAGTTCTATCGCTACAATATTTTCATATGTTCTACCATAATCCATATTAGTCAAACCTAATATTGCATATCTAAAGGAATGATCAGCAACATAATATTTATCTAATGAATTTAAATACTTCTTTCCTTTTATATCATATCTTCCTATTTTATAAAACGCAAAAGCTCTACAAAAATAATCAATATATTTATTTATTGTTTTGTCCGTAACATTTTCTTTTTGAGTATTAAGTACTTTTGTAATATTTAAAGTTGATGTAATATTAGAAATATTATCCATTAAAAAATTATTTAAATTAGTTAATATTTTTTCATTTCTCACATTATATTTTGTTTTTATATCTCTTATTATTAATGTATTATATACCTCTGAAATATACTTATACTTATCTTTAGGTTCATTATAAATATAAGAACCTGCCATTCCACCTTCTAAAACATACTTGTCAAAAGCTTTATCAATATCATCATAATTATAATAATCCATAAATTCAGCAAATGAAAATGGATATACTTCAATGGGAAATGTTCTACCTGTAAACAATGTAGCTAAATCACTACTTAATAAGAAGGCATTCGAACCAGTTATATAAATATCATATTTTTCTTCAGCATGAAGCCAATTTATTACATTTTCAAACCCTTCACACATTTGAATTTCATCTATCAAAAGAAAATTTTGTTTTTTTTCTTTATAATTTTTATCTATAAAATCATATAATTGTTGTTGATTTTTCAAATTATCAAATTTTTTTAAATTATAATTTATATGAATAATATTATAGTTATCAATATTTTCTTCAATATATTTTTTAAATGACTCTAAAAGTTTTGATTTTCCAGAACGCCTAATTCCTGTTATAACTTTTATATCAGGACTTCCTATTACATTTATTAATTTATTTAAGTAACTTTCTCTTTTAATTAATTTCATAAATAAATCACCTTCTTATATTTATTATATAACATATTCCGAAAAAATCAATTTTTTTTATTTTTTCGGAATAAGTTTATTTAATAATTTGATTTATTTTTCAAATCTAACAGTTATACTATCGGTACCTAAATCTTTCAAATTATCAATATGTCCTACTCGCGTATAACTATAACTGGTATCAAATGATTTATAAAAGATAACTAAACAATTATCGCCATATAACATAATATCTCCTTTATTAATATGTTTATGGTTTATTGCCTCTGTTGGTAAAGACTTATCCATATAAATATATTTTTCATTTTCATTTAGCTCTTGCATCTTATATTCTTGAGGTAACCAACTTAAAAAAGTTTTAACTGTTTCATTATTCTCTAATTTAGCAACATAAGTTTTTTCATTTATAATTACTTTTATATTATCCATGTTTTCTCCTTCATTATTTATATTATCTTCTGTATTTGCATTATTTATATTTTGATTATTCATTACTTTATATGTAATAATTATTCCTACAATAATTAATAAGAAAATTAAACATATAACTATAATTTTATTTTTATTCATATATTCATTATACCTTTCAATATATAAACATAAAATTAAGATAAAATAAAAGCAATAGTATTACAAATAAGAGCAATAAAAAATAATACTCCGGTTAATAAATCAGTTTTATCTTTTTTGATTTTATAACGACTTAAAAACGTCACGGAATTGTAAGCACATAACATACTAACTAAAGCAGAAGCCGGTATATTTTTCCACGTAGAAATAATAACTAACACTATAAAAAATAAAGCCATGCCAATAATGCCATATTTCATTGATTGTAAATTAACTAATTCTGTTAATTTAATAATATTTTCTTCACTTGTTTTAGAAATATCTTGATTTTTTATTAATTTTCCTGAAAGTATTTCATTTATACTTACTCCTAAAATATCACTTAAAGGTTTTAGTAAAGACATATCCATTAAACATAAACCTCTTTCCCATTTACTAATAGCATTTTTGGTAATTCCTAACATTTCTGCCAATTTCTCTTGAGTTAATCCTTTCAATTTTCTTTGTTCGGCAATAAATTTACCAATTTGTACTTGATCCATAATTTGCTCCTTTCGCATTAATAATACCATTAATCTTTAAATTTAAAACATACTAAAGGTTTACTTTAGTTTTACTAAGAAAAAAGTAAACTCATACTTTTAGCATTAGTTTACTTTAATCATTATTCATTTTCATAAGTAGATATTATTGCTTCATATTCCTCTATTTTATCCTTATATTCCAATAATTTACTTTTATAATTTTCAATTTTCTGTTCTTCAGTTGCAATTATATTTTCATAATAATTAATTTGATTATCAAGTTTTTCTTGCGCTTTAAAATAATTTTCTTGATTAGATTTTAATTTTTCAATATTTTCTTTCGACGCATATACCACAATACTATTTATTTCATTAGTTATAAGTGGTATTTTTTTAT
>CANPZG010000014.1 GCA_947588765.1 uncultured Bacilli bacterium | reverse complement strand
TAAAGAAAATATATAGAAATTATAGATAAAATAAAGAAAAAAACAGGTAGTTTGTATATAAACTATGCACACTACCTTTATAAGTATAGGAGAAATTTATGAAAAAAGATTATATTAAGGAAAATAAAAATGCTTATGATACTTTAGCTCATGAATATGAAAATAGAAATTATGCCGTTCAAGATGATTTTTATCAAAATATTATGTTTAAAGATTTAGATTTTACTAAGGGTAAGAAAATATTAGAAATCGGGCCTGGTAGAGGAGCGAGATTAAAAAATTTTTGTGATTATGGTTTAGATGTTACGGCGATAGAATTATCAAGTGAAATGAGTAAATTATGCTTAGAGAAAGCTCCTCGTGCTAAAATAATAAATAAAAATGTTTTTGATTGTGAGTTTAAAGATAAATTTGATTTTATTTATATGGAAGCGGTAATTCATAATTTTCCTATTACCGAAGCTGAAAAATTATTAGATGTTATTTATAATTGGTTAAAAGATGATGGTATCCTTATTTGTACTACAACAGTAGATGAAATAGAAAAAGAAGGCTATCAAGAAAAACAAGACTATGATAATAAAATAAAAAGATTTAGACATCATTATACGGAAGAATCATTCAAAAATTTATTTATTAAACATAACTATAAGATTAAAGATAAAAAATATAAGGAAGAAATAGATAAAGACCGCAAAAAATTATGGCAAATATTATATCTTACTAAATAATTGAAAGAAAATACTTCTAAAAAGTATTTTTTGGTTGTGAAACAGAAAAGTTTTTGGTACAATAGTTAGAAATGTTGGGGGATTTGGGAAAATGGAAATACCATATGATTTTATAAATATTTTAGCCTTTAGTATTTTAAAAAAATATGAAAATAAAAATTCTTTAACGATAGCTAATTTAAATAATTTTTACTATGCTTTTTTAGATTATGGAATTGGTAATTTAAATGCTAGTAATGAAGATGCTTTAGAAGAAATGATTATTACGGAAGAAGATAACTTGGAGGAAGAACTTCATAACTTTTTAGATAATTTTGCCGAATATTTTTATATCAAGGATAACATAGTTTATTTAAATGAAGATGTAAGTTATGATACTTTAGAAAATTTATTAAATGTATTTATTAGTAATTATGAAATATCTGAGTATTTTTTAGAAGCTAGTGAATTTCCTAGTGTTTTAAGAACTTTAGAAATTCATACGATATATGATACTTTACAAAATTATTTAACTACGGAAAGAAAATTATTTTTACAATATAAACATCAAGATTTTAAATCAAAATCAGCTCTTTTTTTACGAGCTATGTTTCATTACAATACAGGAAACTTACCTAATGAAGTAATTATGGCGATGGAAAATATTAGTTGTAATATGACCGAAGATGACCCCAATTTTGATTATCATATTAAACCAGTATCTCAAGCTTTATGGCAAAAATTTGAAACAAGAGCTGAAGAAGATGATATTTTAGATAATTTATATGAAGGAATGCAATTTGCAATATTCGGTAATGGTACTTTAATATATTTAAAATTAGATAAAATCCTTAGTGATATGTTAGATGAAAAATATGGTTTAGTGGAAGAATCAGGAGAGTCCCAAAGTGAAATAGATTATCATTTTTATTTAAAATATATTGAAAAAATCCATAAGTATAAGGATAAGTATGGCATGGATGATTATTTAGAAAAAGCAAAATGGCGTTTATTATATATGCTTGATAATCCTAATCTTTGCTTATATCAAGAGGATAATTTACTTAATGCTATCGAAAATGCTAATATTGAGCTAATAGATTCTGAGAATTTTACTAAATATGCTGATGAATGTCGTTTCTTTACTCATGAAATATTTAATACTGATCAAGATCGATATACTTTAAGAAAATTATTAATGATTGCTAGTTACTATGAATTAACTATGGATGAAGAAATCGTTAATATTATTAATAAATATCATAATGATGAAATGTATGATATCTATTGTAGAATTATCTTTGATTTAGATAAAAATAAAGAATTAAAAAAGGAGAAGTAGAATGGTAGTTAAAGTTCCCTATAATTATTTAATATTACAAGCTTTCCAAAATTTAATTAAGTATGAAGAAAGAAAAGAAATAACAGTTGGAAGAATAAATAATTATCTTAATGCTGTTTTAGAAGAAACTTTATCTTTATATTATCACAGTAGAAATAAGGGAGAATCCAGTGATTGGCAAGGTGAAGTAAAATATAGCTATGATAAAGATTATTTAAAGAAGTTTTTAGCTAAGTATGATATTGTTAGTATAATTGATAATTATAATTCTACTAGTAACCCTTTTAATTTAAACGATAATATTCTTAAACTAAAAGATAGTGTAACTTATGAAGAACTAGAAAATTTAATTAATAAGGTAGTAATTGAAGAAAAAGTAAGTAATCGATTTGTTCTTCTTTCTGAACATCTACCTTCTTTAAAAACTTTAGGTATTACTAAATGTCTAAAGATAATTGATAGTTTCTTAAACCAAGAACAAGAAATTGAAAAATTTTATTATAGCAATAATATAGATGATAAATTAATGGCTTTTTATTCCTTTAAAAGAATTATGTTTTTAAATAATTTAAATCAAAAAGCTGAATATACTTTACTTGGTTATCAAAATATATTATGCGAAATGCAAATTGAAAATGAAGAATCGACGAACTTTTTCCCTATTAACTGGGAAAAATACGTTAATAGTCCTTGGGGTAAAAATGATGTAGATATTACTTACTCTAAGTTAAAAGATTCATTTCATAAAGCTATCTTTGGTAAATTTCCGTTGTTTTATGAAAAAAGTTTAATGATGATGGAAGATATCATTGCTTCACGTATGGCTCTAGGTTTATCAAGCATTGAAGCTGAAGAGATAGATGAGATGGAGGAAGAAGAAACAGATTTTGATATTATTGAATCGCAAGCTTTCTTTGATACCCAAGATATTATCTTTTATGTAACTTATTTAGAAAAATTAAATGATTATATTAACCAATATTTAATTTATTTAAAGCCGGAAGAACAAAGCGATTTATTAAATACTAAAACTAGATTAATATATATTTTTGATGACCCAAATATATCTTTACTTGATGAAGAAATATTAAAAGAATATATGGAAACAACAAACAATAGTGAAGGATTAGATTTTGAAGAGTTTGCGAGTGAAATATATTACTACATCACGGATATTTTTGAAGAAGAACAAGAATATACCAAAATAATTAAAAAAATTCTTTATATTAGTGCTTATTATGAATTAACTTTAGATGAAAATATTGTCAAATACTTAAATAAATATTATTTAAATAAAAACTATAATGCTTATTGTAATGCTATTTTTGATGGTGAATATCCCCAAAAATTAAAAAGAAATATTTAAAAATGTTCGCTTATAAAATAAGCGAATTTTTTGCTTAATCTTGATAAAGAAGCAAATTAATGATAAAATAATTGTTGTTGGAGTGATGATATGGATAGAACAAGTATCTTCGATGTTAAAGAACTAAGACAAGAATTAATATTAATAAATTTAAATGAAATTATGGCTGCAATGGAAGAAAAAGGCTATAATGTTACTAATCAACTTGTAGGTTATTTCACAACTGGTGATGATAAATACATAACGAGTTACAAAGATGCTCGTAAAAAGATTAAAAAATTTGATCGTAGTGAAGTATTAATGGCTTTAATTAATGCTTATTTAGGTAAATAAATGCGAGTTTTAGGTTTAGATTTAGGTACGAAAACTTTAGGTATTGCTATTAGTGATAAGACTAATACTTTATCAACTCCTATGGAAGTTATTAATTTTAAAAAAGAAGATTATGCTTCATTAATTCCAACAATCGAAAAATTAATTAAAGATAAAGATATTACGGATATTGCTTTAGGTCTACCAAAAAATATGGATAATACAGAAGGCTTTGCTGCTGAAAGAAGTCGTAATTTTGCTAAGTTATTAGAAAGTTTAAATGTAAATATCCATTTCGTAGACGAAAGATTAACAACAGTTTCGGCTTTAAATATCTTAAAGGAAACTGGTAATAAAAAAATAAAAGAAAAAAATGTTGTTGATGCGATTGCGGCGAATATAATACTAGAAAGTTATTTAAAAGGATTGAAAAAATGAGTAATAAATTAGAAATAGAAATCAATGGAAAAAAGGAAATATATGATATTTTAATTAAAGTTGATGTTAAAGATGAGACTGGTTCCTATATTTTATATACAAAGAATGAAAAAAATGATATGGGTGATATTATCGTTTATGCCGGATTACTGGAAAATAATGGCGATGGGGTTATTATTAAACCCGTGAATGATGAAGAAAAATTAGAAATGCTTGATGATTTATTAGAACAAATAGATACAAGAGCAAATAATAAAGAGGTTGATTAAAAATGAAAAAAGTATTAATAATAATTGCTAGTGTGGTAGTTTTAGTTATAGCGAGTGTGCTTTTATGGTATAACTTAAGCCTAACAAAAGTAAGTAATGATACGGAAATTGTAAGTTTTACAGTAGATGCTGGCACATCAACAAAAGATATTGTCAATAATTTATATAATGCTGGTTTAATAAAATCAAAATTTGCTAGTTTAATTTATATCAAGCTCCATAATTCTAAATTATTAGCTAGTACATATAATTTAAGTAAGAGTATGAATACTAAAGAAATAATTAGGGAATTAAATATGGGAAATGCTAAAGCTAATACTGTTCATATAACTTTTGTTGAAGGTATGCGTTTTCCAGAATATTTACAACAAATAGCCGATAATTATAATTGGGAAGTTGCTGATTTAGTAAAAAAGAGTAGCGATAAAGATTTCTTAAAAGAATTAATTGATAAATTTTGGTTTGTTGATGATAGCATTTTAAATGCTGATTTATATTATCCTTTAGAAGGTTATATCTTCCCTGATACTTATGAATTTTATAAAACTGCTACTTTTGAAGAAATAATTACCAAAATGATTGAAGAAACAGAAACAAAGATTGCGGGTTATAAAGAAAAAATTGAGGCATCTAATTATAGTTTTCATGAATTATTAACCATGGCTTCAATCATTGAAAAAGAAGCAGTTAAAAAAGATGATCGTTATCAAGTAGCGCAAGTTATTTATAAAAGATTAGATTTAAATATGAATTTAGGAATGGATGTTACAGCTTATTATGGAATGAAAAAAAGTTTAAAGGAAGCTTTAACCCAACAAGACTTAGATAACGTCAATCCTTATAATACGCGTCTTTCTACGAAAAAAGATTTACCAGTAGGACCAATATGTAGTCCAAGTATTATGAGTATTGATGCGGCAATTAATCCGGCTGACACTGATTATATCTATTTTTATGCTAATATAAAAACTGGTGAAGTAAAATTTACTAGTAGTTATGAAGAATTCCTTACTTTTAAGGAAAATGAAGGAGTATAAGATGAAACAAAATATATTAGAAATGGAACAATATGCAATTGATAATAATGTTCCAATTATTGAAAAAAAATCAATTGCCTTTATTATGAAATACATTAAAGAACATGATATTAAAAATATTTTAGAAATAGGTAGTGCTATTGGTTATTCGGCTATTCTTATGGCTTCAAGTAGCCCTAATGCTTTTGTTACCACGATTGAACGTGATGAAGTTAGATATATGGAATGCTTAAAAAATGTTAAAAAATGTGGGATGGAAAAGAAAATAAATGTAGTTTATCAAGATGCTTTAGAACTTAATTTAAGTGAAGATTTAAAATATGATTTAATATTTATTGATGCGGCTAAAGGGCAATATACCAAATTTTTTGAAAAATATAAATATTTTCTAAATCCTAATGGGGTTATAATTACCGATAATATTAAGTTTCATGGTTATGTCGGTGAATCAGCAAAATTAGATAAAGGTAATTTAAAATCATTAGTACAAAAAATAGAAAGTTATATTGATTTTTTAAAAAATAATCCAGAATTTGATACAAAATTTTATGATATAGGAGATGGATTATCAGTAAGTACATGGAAAACGAAAAAAAATTAGTTGTAGTTACGAGTAAAGATATTATTAATGATTTAAGGGAAAAAGATTATACTCTTTTGTATCCTCTTAAATCTTTTTGTGTTGGTTATAATTTAGAATTTGAGATAACGGAAATTGATGATTTTGTTTTAGTAAATAGAATTTTAACTAATGCTGATATTTTAAAGTTAAACGATTTATTACATCGTAATAATAAAATAAAAGGAATAGTTTTTGATGATTTAGGAGTCCTTGAAGTTATCAAAGATTTAAAGGTTACTAAGATATTGATGCTTAATCATTTAGCTAATAGTAGTAAAGCGATTAATTATTATTTAGATTATGTTGATAGTGTAATGATTAGTACTGATTTAGCGAATACGGAAATTAAAGAAATCTTAAAAAAGAGTAATAAACCTTTAGTTTTATATATTTTTGGACCTATTCCTTTAATGTATTCAAGAAGAACCTTACTTACTAATTATCATAAATATCATAATTTAGAAAATGAAAGACTAATGGATGCTCATATTGATGAGAAATATTTTAGAATAATTGAAAATGATTATGGAACTTATTTTTATACTAAAAAATATTTTTATTATGAGGATTATTCCAATTTAGATAATATTTTATATTATTATTTTAATCCCGTCTTTTTAGATAAAGATAAAATTTTAGCTTGTTTAGAAGGAAAAGTAGATAATATTGATACTTTTGATTTTCTCTTAAAAGAAAAAACAATTTATAAATTAAAAAGTGGTGATTATCATGGTTGAGTTATTAGCACCTGTCGGAAAACTAGAAAATGTTTATTTAGCCTTTTATTATGGAGCTGATGCTATTTATCTTGGAGGAAAAAACTTTAGTTTAAGGGCTAATGCGCAAAACTTTGATATTCCAGAGATTGCGGAAGCCGTAAAAATTGCCAACGATTTTGGTAAAAAAGTATATGTCGCTGTAAATATTGTTTTTCACGATGATAATTTAGAAGGCCTAGAAGACTACTTAAAAGATTTAGCGAGAATAAAAGTTAATGGAATTATTGCTAGTGATATTATTGTTGTCAAAACCGTGCAAGAATTAAACCTTGATTTAGAGGTTCATTTATCTACTCAAGCCAGTGTATTAAATAGTTATTCGGCTCAATTTTGGAAGAATTTAGGTATTAAAAGAATAGTTTTAGCTCGAGAAGCGAGTCGTGAAGATATCAAACAAATAAAAATGGATACTGGTTTAGAAATTGAGGTCTTTATTCATGGGGCAATGTGTACTTCTTTCTCAGGCAAATGTGTTTTAAGTAACTATATGACAAATCGCGATGCCAATAGAGGAGGATGTGCCCAAATATGCCGATGGAATTACAAAGTTGATGGGAAAGAAGATTTAACTATAACACCGAAAGATTTAAATATGGTACCATTTATTCAAGATATGATGAATATTGGTATAAATTCATTTAAAATAGAAGGAAGAATGCGTTCAATTTATTATATTGCGACAGTTATTTTAGTATATCGGAGAATAATTGATGGGATATTAAATCATACTTTGACTAAAAAAGCCCAAGAATATTATTTAAATATCTTAAATCGTTGTGCCAATAGAGATTCGACACCCCAATTTTATGATAAATTGCCTACTGAAAAAGAACAATATTTCTGGGGAAGAGATGAAGTATCTAATAAAGACTTTTTAGGTATAGTATTAGAATATAATAAAGAAGACCAATTAGTTAAAATCGAACAAAGAAATTATTTTAAAGTAGGAGATGTAGTGCAATTTTTTGGACCTAATACCAAAACCTTTGATTATGAAGTAAAAGAAATATATGATGAAGATAAAAACTTAATTGATGTAGCGAGACATCCCCAAATGATTGTCTATTTAAAATTAGATAAACCACTACAAAAATATGACATGATGCGCATTAAAGTTTTTGATTATTATGAAGAATAAAAGCAATATTTATGATTATTATTTTTGATATTTAACATATAATATAAAAGTATTTGACAAATAGATAATTTTAGTGTAATATTGTTTTTGTTGAACTAAAAGGAGTTTGATAGAAAAGATGAAAAATGAAAATAATTTTGTTTTAACAGCCGAAGGTTATCTCCAAGCCGAAACAGAATTAAATGAATTAAAAACCGTGAGAAGACCTGAAGTAATTAAAGCCTTAAAAGAAGCTAGAGCTTTAGGGGATTTATCCGAAAATGCTGATTATGATGCTGCTCGTAACGAACAAGCAATCATTGAAGCAAAAATTGCTGAATTAGAATATAAGCTAGAACATTGTGAAATTATTGATAATTCTGATAAATCAATCATTAACTTAGGTTCTACTGTAACTATAAGCTATGATGATGGGGAAGAAGAAGAATATAAAATAGTTGGCTCAATGGAAGCTGACCCATTTGATAATAAAATATCTAATGAATCACCTTTAGGAATAGCTTTGCTAAAACACAAAAAAGGTGATGTCGTTAATGTTGAAAGTCCAAATGGTGGCTATAACATTAAAGTTGTAAAAATTGCTTAAAAATAAAAATTATAATTTAAACCCTAATTGGTAGAATCACTAAAAAGATATATATTAAAAAAGGAGAAATTTTATTTTTCTCTTTTTATGTAATTTTTTCAATTCTTTTTTACAAACTTTTAATATATTGTGATAATTCCAAATAAATGATATAATATTTTATGGAGGCGATTCTATTATGAATAAATATGAAGATATAAAAAAATATAATGTTGTTAAAGGAAAAAGTGTGGATGTTTTAACTCCCTATGGAAAAGGACTAGAACCAGATGTCGATTTAAGAACAGATTATGGTAAAGGCATATCTTTTAAATCAGTTGATGGTAGAGAATGGACTACGATGGAACAAGCAGAAGCTGTTAATAGAGCTTTTTACGAATCATTAATTATTAAAAGTCAAAATAATAATGAAGAAGAACCTCGACATCGTAGGTAAAATATTTATACGCAATTATTTAATATTTTAAAAAGGCTAACATTACTCAAAGAGGATAGTCTTTTATTTTTGTGGTATTTTTGAAATTTAATTTCGATATATTTTTTAAATAATCAAAGCCTTTTTCTTGTATTATTTTTTTGGCAAAGTCATCAACTTGTGTTCCTGCCCCTTTAGGAATATCTTTACCTAATTCTTTTGCCATTTTATCCATCTCTTGAATAAAGAAATAACGGGATATGATGGAAGCGCACGCTACAGCATAGCATTGATCTTCTGCTTTAGGTGTAAAAAAGATGTTTTTAACGACTCTAGGTGTAGTAGCTAAGTATTCAAAATATTTTTTAGGAAAGACAAATTGATCGACAACAATTTTTTCGGGCTTAATACCTTTATCAAGTAAACTCAATAAAACTTTATTATGTAAAATAGCTTTTATTTTATTCATATTTAAATCATCTTGATAGTTTTTATTATAAGTAGCATTATCTATTTTTAAAGTAGTGTAAGGTATTTTTTTCATTATTAAAGGGGCTATTTCTAAGATTTTTTCATCAGTTATTTTTTTTGAATCACCAACTTTTAATTCTTTTAGATATTCTTGATTTTCTTTAGCAACATATGTTGCTGAAACAATGATAGGTCCAAAGTAATCACCAGTACCAACTTCATCGGAACCTAGGGCATTATAACTATTTAAATGATAATCATATTCTTTTTTCTCTTTCTTTTCTTTATTTTTATCTTTACCCGTTGTTATATCAATATCCCTATTATTAAACTTTTTTTCTAAATCAATCCAAATATTAGCATCAATATCCGCGGATACTCCTTGAAACATAACCTTACCACTTTCATATAAAGTAATGATAGTATCAGCTTCTTGGGCTTGAAATACAGCATAAGGAGGAGTCTTATCTCTTTTCATATTTTCATAATATTTTATTAATTTTGGTTTTAAATTTTCACTTATTTTAAAGACAATTGTCATCGTTTTTAACACCTCTTAAAATAATTTTAGCATAAATGACTTTATTTTTCATCATATTTATTATATAATTAAAATAAGAATAAAGAAGGAAGGGAATGTATAGTGAATTTTGTTGATATTTTAATCATTGCATTTGTTGTTTTTGGGGGAATACTTGGGTTTAGAAAAGGAGTTATAAGAAGTTTAGTTCAATTGATTGGTGCGGTATGTGTTGCCATTATTGCATATTCTTTAAAAGGATATCTTGCCAACTTTTTAATGGGCTTCTTACCATTCTTTGATTTTGGTGGTGTATTTAGAGGTGTACCAGCGATGAGTATTCTAATGTATGAATTAGTTTCATTTGTCGTTATTTATGTGGTCTTATATTGTATTTTAAATATTTTTATATCTTTATCAGGATTAATTGAAAAATTATTAAAATTAACAATTGTTATGGCTATCCCATCAAAGATTTTAGGACTTATTGTAGGAGCAATTGAAGGCTTAGCTTTTGCCTTTATTATTGTCTTTGTATTATTTCATATTTCGGCAACAACTAATTATGTAGAAGAAAGTAAATCCGGAGTTATTGTTCTAGAAAGAATGCCTTTAATGAGTCAAGTGATGAATAAGACAACAATTGCCTTAGATAATATTAATAAACTAGCTAATGAATTTAAGGATAATGAAAATCGTAAAGAATTAAATATTCAGGTATTATCAACTTTAATTCATTATAATATTATAACAGCGGAAAAAGTAGAAGAGTTAGGCGAAGCTGGAAAATTAGATATTGAAAATGTTACATTTTCTTAAAGGAGGGTATAATGGTTAAACATTTAGAAAAAGATGAAAATTTATTAGATATAGTTGGTAATGATTTATGTTTAGTAGATTTTTATGCTGATTGGTGTGGACCTTGTAAAATGTTAGCACCTATCTTAGAAAAAATTGATTTCATTCCGATTGTTAAGGTTAATGTGGATGAACATGAAGCAACAGCGAAAGAATATGGCATTATGAGTATTCCCACAATGATAATCTTTAAAGATGGAAAAGAAATCAAAAAAGAAATTGGTTTTAGAACTTTAGAAGAAATTAAAGAAATGGTTAATAATATTTAGCCATTTTTTTATGAAAAATGTTGCCAATAAAAATATATATGTTATAATAAATAAACGAAAGGGTGGTTTTAATGTACCAATTTGAATGTAAGGAAGTTTTGAGAGTTCTTGGAATAAACAATCCTTTAACAACTACAAGAATTTCTACAGATTATGATGTACCAGTGCATTATTGGGAAAATTTGGCTATTTATTATGGAGGAAATGGTTATGCCATAATAAGAGGAAAAATTCCTTTTGAAGTTGTTAATACCATTTATCAAAAATATCCTAATAATCCCTATAACATAAGAATTGATGGGGGATGCATTGATTATAAACCAAGAGAATTTGTTGTTGATGATAGATATAAAAAAGAATGTGAAGAAATTTCACATTCAAAATTAGAACTTAGAGAAGAAAAAGCAAAATATTTTAAAGCTAGAAAAAATATGTTAAGAAGAAATAATGAAAATAAATATATTGAAGTATATCATATTGATACTAAAGAAGGATTAGTAATATTTATTTTGGAAATGAAAGATTATCTTGCTAGAAAACAAGGATTAAAAGAGACTGAAGTTCAAAGATTTGATGAATTAATGACTACTATTAATTTCGAAATAATAAAAAAAATAAATCCTACTATTTCTACTTATGAATGGATGGAAGGCGATAAAAATAATAAGGATTTATTTTTTCAAACATTACAAAGAGAAAAAAGAAGATTTTTGGGTAAAGAATTTAGGAAGATGCTTGATGAATTTGATAAAACAGTAAATCCTTTTCTAAATGAAAGAATTGATTTAGAAGCCGCAAATAATTATCTAAAAAAAATAAATATAAGTGGGTTTACATATGATGATAGAATGTATCAAGAAAGAAAAAATCGTTGTTATTTACAAATAGCTAATGTTCGATGTTTTAATGACTTAACTAGTTATAGTACTGTAAGTTTTGATAGAGATACCACAGGATTTAGATATTATTTAGGTTATTGTTTTAATAAAGAATATTGGCATACAGTTACTCATTATTTTGGTAATGATGGGGAAATAGTTCTTTTACATTATTTTGGGAATAATTGTCCTGAAAAAGTAGATTTACGGTACGATTTAACTGATAATGTACTAATAAATTATAATGGTAATAGAGGTAAAATTACTGCTGTAGAAAAGAAATATATTTATGGTGAATTAGTGAAAGCTATTGGTTTAGCTTCATCAATAACTATAGATAATATGAAGAAAAAAGATAATGTAAAAAAATTAATAAAAAAATAAAAGTAATAAGTATTAAGTATTGTTACTTTTTTATTGCAATATTTTTCGAGTTATGTTAGTATAAATTTTTGATGAGGTAAGGATATGAATTATTATGTTTTATTGATTTCAAAAATTATATTACATTGCTTTGCTATTTATGCAACATCTGTAACGTTAAGTACAGGAATGCTTCTAGGGGTAATTTTAAAGTTTTTTAAAAATCTGGCTTTAGATGGTAAAAAATTAGATACCACCAATGGGGTAAATATAAGTGTTACAAGTTATAATGATGAAGAAAAAGAAACTGTTAGTTTAAAAAAAACTTTATTATCCTTTGGTAAAAATGTTTATGTTATGTTTCAATTATCTTTAAATTATAATCATAGCGAAGAATTATTACGTGATTTATTAAATGATAATATTGTACCAATGACTGATATAGAACAAGAAAAATTTAATAAACATCCGAATGGTTTAAATGCCTATTTAATAAATTATAAATCATTCCGGGGAGATACGAGACCAATTATAACTTTAGTAATTTATGATGAAATGGGTAATACTAGTATGGTAGATTTACTTTTAAAAAGAAAAAAATTTAAAATATTAAATATTGAAGGCCCTTTAGCGGAAAAAGATAAAAAGGAACAAGAAAAAATTATATTGGAATATTTAACTAATTGGATAGTAGATATTCAAGAAAATTGTGAAACACCAGAAGAAGTAATTGAAACTATTGCTAATGCTGAAGAAATAAAAATAAATAAAGAAAATCCCTTAGAAGAAATTCCTCGTGATGTGTTTAGTTATCCTCTTGATGGTGGTAGTATCTCTTGGCGATATACGGAAAGTTTTGATGATATTGAAATAGTTGAATCAATTGGAAGTGCTAACAATTATACTATTGAAGAACAAAAAGATATGATTATCGAAGATATAAAGCATAATTTTAGTCAAGAACTAGCTAAATATGGAAGCATCGAAAAATATGTTGAGGCTTTAGAAACCGAAGAAGAAAATAAAAGAGTTAGAAAAAAATAATCATTTAAAGAAAAAGCAGCAATACTTTTTCTTTTCATATAGCAAAACATTTGTTAAATAAAAAAAGCCACTTGATAGAATATATATATATATATATATAATGATATCAAGGAAAAATAAGAATTTATGATAAAAAAGTAGAGTTGTATTATGAAAGAAAAAACAAAAGAAAAGGAATAATATATTTAATAATGGCAATAGCATTAATAGTTTTAGTTGTTGGTGCATGCATATACCTATTTTCAAGCTCAACTAGGAAATAATGCTGTATTAAATTTAAATGCTACAATTGGAACAACAGATAATTGTAAAATAGTTGTTGAAGTATAGATTGGAGAATTTATGAGAATAAGAAAATTAATGTCAATTGAATGTTGGAGATTAATGAGTTTTGATGATGAAGATTATTATTTAGCAAAAGAAGTATATTGCGAAACATCTTTATATAAACAAGCTTGGAATTCGATAGTAGTAAATGTAATTTACGAAATTTTAAAAAATTTATTAATTTAGTATCTTAGAAAATTGGTTTCCTTAGATATTTTTTTAATTGAAATAATATTACATAAATGTTACTATAATTGTAGGTGTTTCATTATGATTAAAATTATTGCTTATGATTTTGTTGGTGTTCTAGTAAATGAAAAAGATATTGAATTATCTGATTTAGAATCTAAATTTGAAAACATTTTTGGAGATAATTATAGTGATTTTGATTATTTAAATATAGCAAAAAAAATAATAGAAGAAGATTCAATTATAATAAAAACAACTAAAGATTTAATAAATAAGTTATATCAAATTAAAGACAAATATTTATTTGATAAAGTAAAAGCTAGTTATCCAACTATTAAACAAATAATAGCTACTAACCATATTTCTTATATTAGAGATTATATTAAAAAAAATTTTAATCAAAAGTTTTTAGATGATATTATAATTTCTTCTGAAATTCATAAAATAAAACCAAATAATAATTTTTATAATTTCATTTTAAATAAATATAAAATAAAGCCTGAAGAATTGTTATTTATAGATGATAATAAAATTAATATAGAAAGTGCAATTGAATTAGGTATTCAAACCATTTTAGTTAATAAAAATACCAATTTGGAAAATGAAATAAAAATAAAAATGTTATTATAAGATTAAAATTTTGGAGAAAAATAATGATTGAAATAAATAAAATACGTTATAATGATTACAATATTAAAATTACATGGGGAGAATTTAATACTTCTTATAAAGGGAAAAAAAGACATGGTATTGCGCCTTACATTACATTTCATACCAATGATGTTATTAAAATAATTGGTTTAGAGTTTATTTTTTCTAAATCAATGTTTTTAGATACGAAAATAAATAAAAAAACAAATATAAATGATTACATAATTATTAGTTTTTACAATAAAAATAAAAAAGAATGGGATATGCCAATAATTGAAAAATGTGAATGCTTCCTTACAAGAATAGATGAAAAAATTTTTAATTTGGATTTTTATATTCAAAATAAAGATATAAAAATAATAATAAATGAAGATATTACCTTATTTTAGTAGGGATGGAGGATGATATAGTCATTGTTTTACTCGTCCAAACGATTTAGATATAAAAAATTTACCTTATCATTTAAGGAATAATTTGTGACTTGCTAAGATGTAAAAAAAGGCCAAAAGGTATTTTTTATGAGTACTAATCGAATTTTACGATTGGATAAGGGAGGAGAGATTGATTGAAATGAGCATAGTTGCTATTGAAGAAGACATTGAAAGAAATATTTTATGTGGAGAAATTCATTTATGAATAAATATGGAGTTTTTGAATCAGATATGAAATTAAGTAATGAAGAAGTATCAGAACTTAAAACATATTTAAAACAAAAAACACGATGAAAGAATGTAACAAATAGGCGAATTTAAGCAAGATACGGGGTCAATCATGAGTTTTAAAAGAATAAACAAATTAAACATGTATATGATATAATTTTATATAAGGTGAAGTAAATGAAGAAAAAAGAATACCTAAACCTAATTTTATTACCTTAAAATTTGATAATAATTCCCAAATTAGAATGGAAAACAAAAGATTTAATAGTTTGTGTATAAACTATGCACACTACCATAAAGATTGAAGGAGAAAATATTATGAAGAGATTATTACGAATTAGTTTTGATACTTTTATAACATCTGTAACGCCTATTATAAGTTGGTTTTTATTAGGAATTTTAGTTGATAAAAATTTAATTAATGTTTTTTCTTTAATGTACCCGATTCAATTTGTTGTAAGGTCAGTTCAAAGTATTTTTGGAACAGGAGCCAATGTCAGTGCTATTAAAGATAATAATAAAAATAACATTTTTTCAGGCTTTTTATTTGGAACTATTATTGGTCTAATAGTATTAGGTTTTATTGGCCTAAATATTGATAATTACATATTATTTATGAATATGGATATTAAGATATATAAAGTTTTTGCTATATATGCTTTAGTTCAAACATTTTGGCAATTAATATTAAATCTTATATTAGTAAAATTATATTATGAAGATAACAATAAGATAGCCAATAAATATAGTTTTACTTTTAATATTATTAATTTTATATCTTTGGTAATAATGGGAATTTTATCTAATAATCAAATATTAATTTCTTTAGTTTCTTTATCAATAACAGGATTATATATAATTTATTTACTATTTAAAAATATTAAAATTACTAATTTAACTATAAATTTAAAAAATTGGATTAAATATGATTCAGTAGAATTAGTTGAAGAAATAAGTATGTTAATTATTTATCTATTTGGATTTAAACATGCTTTTAATTATGGTGAGAAGTATATTTTAGCTGTGTCTTTTGCTACTTTGATTACAGATACTCAATGGGATGTTGCTTGTGCTATCAAAACTATTGCTCAAATTGATATTACTAAAAAGACTTTCTCTTTAAAAGAACATTTAAAAAATAGTCGAAAACTTATTTATATTTTAGTAACATCTTCTTTATTAATGGGGTTAATTTTGTATTCTTTTTATGTACCAAATATAGAAGCTACACTTATTATATGGTTAATAGAGATAACATCTATGTATATGTATCCAATTTACATAACAAATTTAACGTATATTCAGTTAGAGTATTCTGCAATAAAAGCCGTCATTATAAAAGAAATTTCTAATAGTATAAGAATATTATGTACTATGATTCCATCTCCTTTTTGTACTTCTATTGGTTTGATATTAGGAGTAATTTATCAATTAATTGCTACTAAATATGTAATTGTAAAAAATAAACTAATCATATATTGTTAAATTAGATAAATATGAACAGGAGATAAGGATGGAAAAAGAAAATAGAAAATACATAGCTATAATATCATTTTTAAGGAAATTTATAAGAGTTTTCTTTAATTTATTTTTCAATATCTATATTTTAAAAATAGTAAATAATGATTTAATTTTTATTATAAAATATACTTTATTTGGAGTAATAATAGATTTTATTTTATGTTATATTATTTTAAAATTTATTAATTCAAAAAATGCTAAAATTATATATAAAGCCAGTTTCCCTTTATTAATACTATGTATATTAGCATTATTAATATTTAAAGAAAGAATAGTTAAATACATTTTCTTATTTAAGATTCTAGAAGCTTTAGCGGAAATATGTTACTCTTTACCATACGAATTAATAGTAATTGGATCCAACAATAATGATACTATGAGTAGTTTTATAGCAAATATAAATATTCTTTCCAGTATTTCAACAATTCTAACTCCTATTTTTTCGGGATTTATAATTCAAAACTTTTCGTACTATATACTTTTTGTGTTACTAATTTTTGAAACCTTAATTATTATAACTATATCATTTAGAATAAAAGATTTTACAGTAAGTAATAAAAAATTAGAAATGAAAAAGTTTTTTAAAAAAATTAAATCGGAAAAATATATCCATGATATTTATAAATGTATGTTTTACAGAAGAATTTCATCACAGGGAGCGATGACAGAATTATTGCCAATAATATTGTTTTTAAGGTTGGGAACAGAAATGAACTTAGGTATATACAACTCCTTATTTGCGATACTTTCAATTGTATCATTGCAAATACTAAAGATAGTAAATAAAAAACAATTAAAAAAAGATTTCTATCCTTATTTAGCAATTATAATTTTTGGTTCTTCACTATTAGTGATATATGATTCAAGTTTTATAACATTATTAATATATTATATATTTATGAATACATTAGGAACAATAATTGAATCAGAATCTTGTAGTGCAGTATATTCGGCAATAGAAACTAAAGAGTTAATACAATATAAAAAAGAACACATCCTTACCTATAATATTTATATGACAGTAGGGCAAATAATTAGTTATATTTTAATATATGTATTATATAATTATTTTTATGATATCAATATATTATCAATAGCTGTTGCTATTTTAATGTTTTTCTTAATAATATCAACAATATATTTAAATAAATCAGTAGATTATTTGAATAAAAATAAATAATATAATAAAAACTTGGTTCTTAAAAGAACTTTTTATGTTAAAATTATAATGATAAGGATATTTATGAAAGTTTTTTAAGAACCAAGTTTTTATTTAATTAATGAATATCTTTAAAAAATACCAGAAGATAAAATAGTAGAAGGTGATTAATAATGTTAGGAAATTGTTTACTAGGAATTGTTTCTGTTTGTACTTTTATCTCGTATTTTCCCCAAACAGTTAAATTATTAAAAACAAAAAAATCAGATGATTTAAGTATTTCATCATGGATTTTATGGGTAATAAGTAGTATATCTTATACTACTTATGCAATTTGTGTTAGTAAGGATGCAATGCTAATATTTGAAACATCTTTAGAATTATTTTTTTGTTTATTAATTTTATTGTTAACAATAAGGTATAAAAATAAATTAGAAGGTGGTAATAAATATGATTTCTAAATATCTCATTAAAATAGATGATTACAAACTACTAGACAATTTTAAATATTTATTTAAAGATATAAGATTTCATATGGGTAAAAGTGTATTAGATGGTTTAATGGGTACGGCTTATGTTGATAATATTAATAGGCCTAAATTTGCTATATTGCTTGTTCGATCATATTGTTTCATAAGTGGAAAAATATCCAAAGAATTATTAAAAAAAATCATATGGGAATTAAAAGATTATCAATTAATACCTGATAATTCAAATATACAATTAATTGAAGAAATTTTTAAAAATAATATTACAACATTTAATAGGTACTCTTTTTATAAAGAAGTGAATTTTGACAAAAATAAATTAGAATATTATATTAATAAATTGGATAAAAAATTTAAAATTTTAGATATAAATGAAGATATTGCTACTTTAATAAGAGAAATTAATTTTATAAATATAACTGATAATTATAAAGAAAAGGGAATCGGATGTTGTTGTATTTATAATGACGAAATCATAGGTGTATGTTCTTCAAATATCATTTACAATGATGGAATAGAAGTAAATATAAGAGTTAATGAAAAATATAGAAGAAATGGAATAGCAACAGCACTAGCATCATATTTAATATTGAAATGTTTAGAAAAAAATTTAAAAGTTAGTTGGGATGCAGCAAATTTAAATTCTGTAGGACTTGCCGAAAAATTAGGGTTTAAACTTTATGGACCATATCCAGTTCTTCTTTGTAATATTTAATTAATTTTACATATAGTAATAGTTATTTAACTTGATAATGAAAAAAATAAATAAATTATTCAAAATTATATAAATGTGGTATTAATCTTAGGAGTATAGTAATAATGAAAAATGATGAAAAAAAAGATTATATTAATTT
This sequence comes from uncultured Bacilli bacterium, assembly GCA_947588765.1. Lineage (GTDB taxonomy): Bacteria > Bacillota_I > Bacilli_A > RF39 > UBA660 > Onthocola_B. The sequence goes on along the minus strand of CANPZG010000014.1, from coordinate 14,377 downwards.
GATACGTTGGAGTTGTCTTTTCAATTCTTTTAATAATTATTATTTTATTAAAATGGCTGTTATATACTTGTTATTTCAAGGAATCACTCCATGGGTAGCTGTTTCTATTCCAGTGCTTTTAGATGCCTCAAGGCTATTAAGCAGATGTTTTAGAAAAAATGTTATATTTGCTTTAAAAGTAAATTATTACTATTTAAATATTATTCAAAGTATTTTATTTTTAATTATTTGTTTAATTATATTACAATGTCGTTCTATAATTTTAATTTATATTTTAACTATTATTTTGGGATTTATTTCAGGAATTAGAAATGCTTCAGTGACTGCTTTTAATACAACTAATAAAGAATATGAAGCTTATCTTTTTATAGAAGAAGAGAGATCTACTGTTATTGGGGCAAGTCTTGGCTTAATTTTTAGTCAATTTATTTATGACATAAGTCATAAAATGTATATTTTTAGTTATGGAATATTATTTATTATTAACCTAGTGATGAATTTTAATTTAAAAAATGTTAAAACAAAAGATGTTATGATGGAATATGATGAAAATTCAAAATTATTAAAAGAAGATTATAAAAAATCTATAATTACAATTACTTTATATGGAATAATGGTTGGCTTGTGGTGTATTGCAGTTGGAGCATTTGATGAATTGGCTCCTTTAATAAGTAATAAAGTTGGATATTTAAATTCGGTGTATACGATATTAGAAACAATACTTTTATTTTTTATAACAGGTGCAGTATTGCAAAAAATAAAAAGAAAAAAGAAATTATTATTTTATCAAGTGGTTGTTGCTATAATTGATGTAATTTGCTTATTAATTGCTTCTGTTACATTATCTTGGAAAGGTCTTTTACTAGCATATATAATAACCAGCTTTTCCTCAACACTAGGTGATCCTTTATGGGGAAGCATTATGAGCGCATATTCTTTTAATGATAGAAAAGTATATGTGTTAATTACTAAAGTTTACTTTATAATTAGAACTATTTTTTCTATCATAACAATTATTATTTGTCGAGAGTGTATTATAAGAGGTGTAGAAACATTTAAGTATTTAGCCCTTGTTTTATTAGGATTAATTATCTTATTTTACTTTATAATTAATAAATATAATAAAAAATTTTTTAATACAACGATATAAAAGATATAATAATAATTATGTTTATTTTTAAATTTATTTTAATAAATTTTTGTTATATTAATTTTTTTATGTTAAAATTGTAATGAAGAAGGTACTTATGAAAACTGAAAGTATTAATAAAAATATAATAGGTTTAATTGGATGTAGTTGTATAAATAGCATTTTATATATGTTTTTAAATACATTTATGGTAGCATATTTTATAACTTTAACTAATTACGATTATAAATTAATTTCCCTTTATTATATAATGTCATTTATATTTCTTCCTTTAACATTTTTATTATTAGGGAGAGTTGTTAAAAATAAAACACAAACTCATATATTTCGCATTGGAATAATTATGTATTGTATTTATATTCTTTTGATTGCTTTATTAAAAGAAAAAATAGTAAATTATTATCTTTTTTTAGGTTCTTTTTATGGTGTAGTCCAAGGATTTTTTTGGAGTGCAGGTCATTCTTTAATTAATGAATATACTTTAAAAAATGAAAATGATTTTATTTCAATTAAATCCATTATAGGAAAAATATTGGAAGTTATACTTCCCTTTATATTAGGTGTTTCAATAGAATTAACTTCTTTTTCTACAGTTGCTAAAATAATTATTTTTTTATCAATATTACAATTTTCTTTTTCTTTATTAATTGATGATAAAAAGGGAACTAATACCAAAAAATATTCATTAAAAGAATACTTAATGTATATTAAAAACAAAAGTAATTTTAAAACATTTTATAAATTGATCACTTGTGATGGCATAGTAAGTTATTTACTTGATACAATTATAACTATTTTAATTGTAATGTCATTTAAGACAGCACTAAATTTAGGAATACTTACAACAATATTTTCTTTACTATCAATTTTATCTGTTTATATATTTCAAAAGAAATTAAAAAACACTAGAAAAATTAGCATTATAAGTACAGTATTTATGATTATAAGTACAATTTTATTAATAATAGATATAAATAATATTACAGTTATTTTTTATAATTTATGTGATAGTGTATTTTTAGTATTATTAATTAATAAAGCTGAGACTAAGAGATATGAAGTGGTTGATAAAGATAAGATAGTAAATAAATACTATTTAGTGGAACACCAAGTTTTATCAGAAGTTTTTTTAAATATTTCAAGAATAATAGGATATTTTGTTTTATTTATTGCTAGTATATTTAGTAATATGATAATATTTAAAATACTTTTATCAATAATAACAATAATTATCATAATTTATTGCCAATTAATGAATAAATTAGATTAAAATTACCAAAGACAAATATGATGTTAATGTCTTATTAGGTGATTATATATAGGAAAATAAGAGGAGAAACAAATGGAGTACAATAATGCATGGAAAAATTTTTTAATATCTGATTTAGCGGGAAAGGTTATAAGTGTTTTTAAAGATGTATTTTTAGGAATTTATTTTTTAAAAATAACTCAAGGAAATATAGTTGATGTTTCGCTGTATTATATAACATTCTTTTTAACTTATTTAATATGCTTATTAATCGTAAATAGATTACAAAGACTAAATTTAGTTTCTATGTTTAGAATAGGAATATTTTTAAATTTAATGCAATGCATAGTTCTACTAATCGTGGGGGAAAAAATTTCTAATTTTATAATTCTTTTTGCAATATTTGCAAGTTTAGGAAACGCATTTTATTATTATCCTGAGCAATTATTAATAAAAAGAGTAAATAGAGAAGATAATTTTCAAAACTATATTACTAAAGATCAAATTTTAAAATACACAATAAGTATTATATTTCCTGTTATTTTAGGTTACTGCATTAGTAAAAATTCATATGAATTAGCATTTTTAATATTAATAGGAGTAATTTCAATTTGCTTTATGTTTTCATTATTTATAAAAGGTCTTAATTTAAAGCATGAAAAAATAAATTTAAAAAGATTTTTTACAAATATTAATAAAAATGGCAATAGAAAAATAATGACATTATTAAGTTTTAGAACATTATTTAGAGGTCTAAGTTCTTTTGGGGTTCTATCGACACTCATTACCATTATAACTTTTTTGGTAGTTTCCACTGAATTATCTTTAGGGGGTATCAGTAGTTTTATAACGGTTATTTCTATTTTAGTACTACATTGTACTAATAAATTTATAAAAAAAGAAAAATTATATAAATTATTTATTCCATTATCTATTATACAAAGTATAGTAGTTATAATGCTTACATTTAGTATGATGTATTTTGATATAAATATTATGATTCATATAGGCACATTAACTATAAGTATTGGATTTTTATTAGTACTTTTATATAATATAGTTAATGGAATAAGTAATCCAATTTTTGAAACATCAAATTCAGTTGTATATTATGAATGTATGTGTAAACAAAATATTAATATAGAAGATGAACCTAATTATGTGTTTTGGTTTGAAATTATGATAAATATTTCAAGAAGTTTAGGCTATTTAATTTTAATATTTGTTTCGAAAATAGGATTTAATTTAAATATTATTGCAGTTTTAATTGTTGCTTTTACTTTAATGTATATAGCTTTTGCATATACATTAAACAAAATTAGTAAAGATTATCTGTATTAAATAAATTGTTTGGGAGTAGTAAAATGAACTATAAGAATGAGTATAAAAAATATTTAACTTCATCAGTATTAGATACTGCAAATAACAAAATTACAAGTAATTCATTTTTATCAGCATTCGCAATTTATTTGGGATTAACTGATTTTGCAATCGGAATTTATGCTTTATTAGATACAATGACAAATGTTATTCAAGTTTTTGCAGCACCGTTATTTTCAAAGATAGGTCAATCAAAAAAAGTAGTATTGATAAATTATTCAATCTATAGAATTTCATCTGTTTGTTTTGCCTTTATTCCTTTTATTTCGAATGATTTGTCTATAAGAACATTGTTATTTTTTATATTTGCTTCAATTTATGCAATTACTGGAAAAATGGGTTATATAACTTTTGTTAATTGGAGAATGACTTTAATTAAGAAAGAATAAGTTTATGCTAAAATGTATTTGAAATTATGCAAATGTCAATTTAGAAAAAGTTGACTTTATTATGGGAGGATTTAATACGAATGGAAAATGTTAAATTAGAGTACGAAAAAAACGATTATTTTAGAAAGTGGATTATTGAGGAATGGAAACATCATAATACTGTTGATCCAATATATCAGTTAATTATCAAAAAGCCGGAAGAATTAAGTTTTCAAAAAGAGGAAAAATATTATAAAATAGTCTATAATAATATAGTAGTTGGTTTTATAGGAATAAAGGACTATAAAAATGAAATATACTTATATAGATTTTATATTGAAAATCAGTATAGAAATCAGGGAATAGGAACAAAATCCTTGGAACAATTAATAGATATCGCTAAGGTTCAGAATAAAGATATATCTTTGGAGGTAATGGGAAATAATAATTTAGCCAAGAAATTATATGAAAAAATGGGATTTAAAACTCATTATACAAAAATGGTATTAAAAATCAATGATAATATTTATGGAAATATAGAATAAAGTTATCGTATTTCTTTCTGTAGGGTATTAGATGATATTATACTTTTTATGAAAATTTATTAGTACTTTTTTAAGTAATTATGGAAGGGTGATTAAAGATTTATATGGAATCAAAATATAATTTAACTTATGTCAAACTTGATAAAAAAACGGTTGATATAGCATTTTCTATTCAAAAATCAATATGGCCAGAAGATCCAGACTATAATGATTTATATGATAAAGCCATAAATACACTTGATGATAATTGCTTTTTCTTAATTTATGATAAAGAAACATTGATAGGAATAACTGGTGTAGATGTTCTTAGAGAATATCCAGATACAATATGGCTAGATTGGTTTGCAATATTACCAAAGTTTAGAAAAATGGGCTACGGAGAAAAAGTTTTACTTGATACTATAAATTATTGTAAAAATTTAAAAAGATACAAAAGTTTTAGGATTGAAACAACATATTATAAAAATAGACCTGCTTTATTTTTATATGATAAAGTTATGCCCTATAAAGAAAATTATACTTTAGAAGACACTAAGTATAATAAGACTCAAACGTTAATATATACTTATGTTCTAAGTGGAAAATTTGAACCATGGAATAATAAATATTTAGGTTTAAGAGAATATTACAAAAGTTTTAGATTATTATGAAGTTATTGAATTACTACATTGTTCGCATAATATTTATGAAGTTTTTTTTAACATAAAAGATAAATTTGAAAAGAATATTTTAAAAAGCTCTAATTTATAGTAAAATTATATTGGGTGATACAATGAGAATAGGTATAGATATAGATGGCGTTTTAACTGATGTTGAGCAATACCAATTAGCTGTTTGTAGTAAATATGTTTATGAATTCTTTGATAAAGGTATAACTGATGGAGAAGCTTATGATACTGCGGATATTTTTGCTCTTACAAAAGAAGAAGATGAAAAATTATGGGATATATGTATCCCTCACTACAGTACTAAAGAAAAAGCTCGGGCATTCGCTAGTGAAGTAATAAAAAAGTTAAAATATGCTGGTAATCAAATTTATATAATAACTGCTAGAACTAATACAGATAGAGATGATGTTTTAGGAGAAAAAACTAGAAATATAGTTAAGAAATGGTTAAAAGATAATGATATAGTTTATGATAAGATAATTTTTAGCTCAGAAGATAAGTTAGATGCTTGTCTTGAAAATAAAATAGATTTAATGATTGAAGATAAAGTAGAAAATATTGAAAAAATATCTAAAGTAATTCCCGTTATTTGTTTTAATGCTTCTTATAATAAAAGATGTCAAGGTAAAAATATTATCAGATGTTATAGTTGGTATGATATTTATGGAAGAATAAAACATTAATTTTTTTGTCAATATTTATTCAAAGTTAAGGTATTTTATTTTAAATTAAGTTTTTCTATAAATTAATTAAAATTACTCGAAGATTAAATTTATTTTGTCATTAAATTCAATTAAGATATATTTTTCATTAATTAAGATGCTTACTTGAATTTTATTATTTTCTATATTTCCAAAAGAAAGAATCATTTCATTATCTAAATAATCAAAAAATTCATTTGTATCATAGATTTCTATATCATTAATATTATTTTTATCAAAATCTGGAACACATTTATAGGTTTTATTTACATAATAATTAAAATCATCATTTTTAGGACTATCTACAAAAAATTGAAAATAACCTTCTTTATTATGAAGTTGAAAAGATACGGATAAATTACCGTAATATCCTTCATTAAAACTTTTTTTTGATATTTTAAAATAAGTCTCTAAAATTTTGGCCTTTTCGCTATTAATCATTAACACATTGAATACCTCCAGTATAAAAAAATATATAATATCAATTTCATATTCTAAGTTTTTAAAATAATTTAGCCAATATTGTACTTTATCTTGTAAACAATTTTTTTCATAATAATTGTTTTCCTTTCATTAATATTTTAGCATAGTTTTGTATAAATACTGTATAAATATTCCATATTTTAAGATTTTTTCGTGTTTTATCATATTTTTAATCAATTTAAAACTCAAACTATAATAGTTAAATATATAATTGCTATATTTTTAAATATGGTATACAATAATACTGAAAGAAGTTGATATAATGACCAAAGAAGAACTTTTGGCTTTAAAACCATATCCTAAAAGAAAAATAAACTCTCAATGGCCAGTTCCAGAAGTTTCTGTGGAAGATAAAAAAGTTATTTTGCAAAATTTTGATAAACAAAAAAAGGATGCTAAAATGGATTTATATCCTTATTATCCATATGATGAAGAAGATAGAGAACTTAAAAGAGCTCCATATCCCTATTATCCTGATGATTGTGAAGAAGTATATATTAAAGAAGATGAGGAAGAAGTAGATATTAAAAGAGTAAGAAAACTATAATTTGAAATAATAATATAGTTTTTAATTATAGTAAAATACTATATTATATTTCTAAGCATATGAAAGGATAATTAAAAATTTTTATGGAATCTAAATATAATTTAACTTATGTCAAACTTGATAAAAACACGATTGATGTAGCGTTTGATATTCAAAAATCGATATGGCCAGAAAATCCGGACTATAATGATTTGTATGACAAAGCAATAAATCCATTAGATGATAATTGCTTTTTATTGGTTTATGATAAAGAAACATTGATAGGTATAACTGTGTGGATGTTTTTAGAGAATATCCAGACACAAATGGTTAGATTGGTTTGCAATATTACCACAATTTAGAAAAAAGGGCTATGGTAAAAAAAGTTTTAATTGATATTTAAACCATGGAATAATAAATATATAGGTTTAAGAAAATATTACAAAAGTTTTAGATTATTATGAAGTTATTGAATTACGATATTTACTTGATTTGGAGTGTTTAAGATGAAGTTATATATACAGATGATTAAATTATTATTTGATAAATTTATTCTTCGAAAAAACAAAGGAATTGTGATAAAAGAATTTTCTGAAAAAATGGGAGTTGTTTATATTAAATTAGCCCAAATATTAGCAACTCAAAACTATGGTAATTTATTTACTGAAGAAGATAGAAAAATGTTATCTAGTATTTGCGATGATTGTAATCCCATTAGTTATGATGAAATCGAAGAAATATTAAATAAGGAATATGGAACGGATTTAAATAATATATTTAGTTTTATTGAAAAAGAACCAATTGGTTCTGCATCAGTATCACAAGTTCATAGAGCAATATTAGCAACTGGTGAAGAAGTTGCAATAAAAATTAAAAGGAAGGATATTACTGATAATATTGATGATGATATAAAAAGAATTAGAGCAATAATTCATAGATTTGGTAAAGTAATAAATTTTAGTAATTTTACAGGTGGAGATCATGCTTTAGATTTATATATGAAATGGATAAAACAAGAAACTGATTTTAATCATGAAAAAGAAAATATTAAAACATATCAAAATTTTGCAAATAGTGTTAATGGTAAAGTAAGCAACACAAAAATGATTAAAATTCCCAAACTGTATGAAGAATATTGTACTGATAATGTAATTGTTATGGAATTTATTAAAACTAAAACTGTTAACAAAACGGAATTAACAGAAGAAAATAAAAAAAGAATTATTACAGCATTAAATAGTTACATAAGGTCTAGTTTTTGGGCTATGTTTAATGACAAACAAATTGCTTTTCATGGTGATCCACATAGTGGTAATATTTGTATAGATGAAGAAGGAAATATTTGCTTTTTAGATATGGGATTATTATGCGTTTTAAGTGACATTGATGCAAAATTGTGTAGAAAATTCTTTTTGACTGCATATTCTGGAAATTATGAAAAACTATACAATATGTTAGTTATTTATGGTGATATGAGTGAAGAAAAAAAAGCATCATTTAAAGAAGATTGTAAAAAATATTGTAGAAATGTAAAAGAAAAAGATGTAACTTTTTATTTTATTGATATGATTAATATTTGTTTAAAGTATGAATTTGTTCCACCTGATTTTTTATTTAATATGGCAAAAGCCTTTATGTGCTTAAATGGAATCAGTAATTTTTGTGAAAATAAATGCACCGCAAAAGAATTATTACAGGAGCAAACAATTGAATTTATGGTAAAAAGAAGTCTAAATGATTGTAAAGGTATAGTTTATTGATAGTTTAATTACAGCTCCAAAAGCATTAGAAAACACTATCCAATATGGATTGGTAAATACTATAGCAAAAGTATCAGCTAGTAGTGAGTTAAAACAAGATATAAAAAGGACTATAGAAAATTTGAATGAAATGATTGAATTAATAAAATCATCCTATAGTATAGATATGCAAAGGCAACTAGAGCAACCAAAACAAAGAACAAGACATTTATAGAATAATTTAATCTTTGTTTTGGTAAATCTTTTTCACCCACACCAAAATGATTACTACTCAGACTACTATTATAGTTTGAGTTTTAAAATGTTTGAGTTTATGCTAAAATGTATATTATGTAACAAGGTGTTTGATTTAATTAATTTTTAAGGTGATAGTATGAGATATGAAATTGAATATATTCATAAAGTTAAAGATTTTAAAGATGTATGGGATATTGAAAGAAATTATTTAGAACCATTAACAATTGCAAGTGTTGAGCAAGCTGTAAGTTGGGACAATAAAAACCATGATATACATATTTTTATCAGAGATATTCAAAATGATGTAATCGTTGGAGAAATAACTATTTTGCCCTTATCAAACGGACAATTTAATAAATTTATGAAAAATAAATTAGAAGATACGGAAATAAATAGTTATACTTTATTAAAATATGAAAAAAATTCTTTTTATTATTTGTTGTTTTCTGCTATAGCTATTCATCCTACTTATAGAGATGATAAATTAGTGTTAAGTTTATTGTTAAAAGGTTTAAAAGATAAATTAGAGTATTTTTCTAATAATGGTATTAAATTTTTGAATATTTGTGCTGAGGGACAAACTTTAGATGGACAAAAATTTATTGAGAGTTTTTTAAATTTGAAATTTAAACGTTATACTAAAGAAGGATATAAATTATATTCTTTTGAAAATACAGAAGAACTAAATAATTGGCTACAAGTTTTTCCAAAATATATAGATAATTATAAAAAAAAGCATAATTTATGAAAGTTATCTTATATCTTCCATTAAGACAACTATAAGTAATTTAGTTTATAAAAAATATCTATCTGAAAATAAGAAGATTTGATATAATATACTATATAATTGAAGTTTTGGAAGTGATAGTATTGAAGTCGTTTAAATTAATTATTAAGAGTTTTACAAAAGTAAAATTTAGAATTATATTATACATTATATTTAGTATGCTAATTGCATATCCCATATAAAAAACATTATATTAAAATAATTTAAAATTTAATTATAGTTTCTAAGACACTAATGATTTTATTAGTGTTTTCATTATTTTTAAACATCATATCAGGATGATTATGATAAATCATGTCTTTAAATTTTTCAAAAGGAAACCATTTTATTTCAGATAACTCTTCTTTTTGAATATTAAAGTCATTAATATCTAAATTACATATTGAATAATATGCAATCGTAAATTGTCTATTTGGAAATCTGTCTCTTTTTAGTTTAATTAATAATTTAATTTGATTTTTGTTTAAAGTTATTCCTAATTCTTCTTTTGTCTCTCTAATAATTGCTTCTATGTCTGTCTCTCCTGCTATAACATGACCTCCATGCCATGCCCACTTATCTGGCTCAATTTCTTTCGTGGAAGCTCTTTTTTGTAATAGTATTTCACCTCTATCATTCAATAATATTAGTGCTACTTCTTTATGATATTTTCCTTCTTTATGAATTTTATTTTTATCTAATATCTCTCCTGTTGGTTCGCCATTTTCGTTTAGTACTTCTAATAATTCCATATAAATTATTTCACCTCATAAATATATTATATATGAACTTTTATAAGTTTCAATAAGATATTTTTTAAAAGTATAAAAATTGTAGTATAATTTTATTACATATTTTGGAGGTATTTATGGAAGTAGTAGATGTCAAATCACAACTAAAAATATCATTACCAATTGCTTTTGAAAATTTAATAAATATTTTAATGACATTAGTAGATACATTGGTAATCTCTACAGTTGGAACTAAAGAATTAGCGGCACTTGGTGCAATGGCTGTCATTTTAAATATAATGCAAATGAGTATTCAAACATTAAACGTATCTACTAATACGTTGGTTGCAAAATCTTTAGGTGAAAAAAATATTAATAAATTAAAATTAATTACTGGAAATTCTCTTATTTTGACATTAGTGATATCCGTATTTACAATAGTAGTAGTATTTTTTATCCAACCAATATTTCCACCATTATTTGAGGTGGATGCAATTGCTACCACATATTTAACAATAAGATTGTTTGGATTTATTCAAAGTAGTGTTGTAACAATATTATCTGGTTACCAAAGAACTATTGGAAATCAAAAAAGTATTTTATATTTACGTATTTTTGCTGTTGTTTTAAATTTGATATTAGATATTATGGCAGTTCATTATGGATATGGAATTATTGGTGTAGCAGTAGTAACAGTGTTTATTGACACTATATTATCAATATATTTATGTGCAATTTCTAGAAAAAATATAAAACTTAAATTTATATATGAATATTTTAGCGAAATATTGAAATTGTTTAAATGGAACTTTGTTGAAAGAATAGCCTCAAGAGTAGATAACTTCATATTTAACCTAATTGTAGCAAAAATGGGAAACTTAGAATATTCAGTTCATGTTATTTTATTACAAATTGTAAATATTTATGAATCATTTATACAAGGCTTTGGCGATGGTATTTCTATAAGTATAGGAATTGCTTCAGGTAAAAATAACGAAACATACACAAAAAAAGTGAAAAAAATTGCCAAGAAACTAATTAATTATAGTTCTATAATATTGCCTTTTATAATATTAACTGTTTCATTTATAATAATGAATATTTCCTTAAAATCTCATGAACTTCAAAAAATATTTTTAACAGTATTACCATTATTTATAATTAGTTGTTATATAACAATGTCTGCAACATATTATTTTGCTATACTAAGAGGGCTTAGAGATTTTAAATTCTTAGCAAAAAGAAATATAACTAGTTCTATTATAAAAATCGTAGTTGCAATTATACTATCATTTACTCCTCTTAAAATTATAGGGGTATGGATAGGTTATTTAACATATGGTATGTTGCAAAAAGTTTTATCTAAGAAAAGATATGAGAATATAAGTTTAGAAAGACTCTTATAGCATTTGGATGTTTGTGGGAGTAATCATCCTATGTTAGTTAATCCATAATATTAATCCGTATACTTTTTTCGATATGCTAAAAACTTATATAAAATATTCATCATCACTAAAATTTATATTATATTTTTCTTTTGCCATTATAATAGCATCATCAATTAATTGATTTCCTGCTAAATCAGGATAGTTGAGATAATTTTTTACATTTTTTATATTTGCCATAAATCGTTTATATGTTTTTCCATTGGCTTTATCAGGTCTAATTTCGCCAATATTTTTAATTTGAGCAATCATTCTAACTTGGACATATTTTTCTTTTGAATCTTCTTCAACTAATAAATATCCTAAATAATGAATATCTTTAATCTCAATATTTAATTCTTCAAGATATTCTCTTTTTAAAGTTTCTTTTAAATTAGAATCGAATAATTCTGGTTTACCACCCGTTAGTTTATATTTATTATCTTCAATTCGTAAAAGAATATTACCCGTATCTGAAAAAACAATACCATAGACTTGTCTGATATCAGTATTGGAGGGTAATTCTTTTTTTAACCAAGTAAAATTAGCCATTTAATACACCTCATTTTTATAATTTTAGTATTATTATATACTTATTTTCTTTGATAATCAATTTATTAGGCAACTTTTCGGTAGTAATCTTACTTGGCCAAGTAAGAAATTACAAAAATAAACATATTTGTTGTTTAAACAGATTAAATTTGATATACTTTAAACATGAAAGTGATTTTTTTAGATATTGATGGAGTATTAAATACTCAAAAAACTTTTAAAGATATTCATGATGAATATCAAGTTACTCATAAAAGACGAGTTGAACTTGATGAAAAGAAAATCTTTTATTTGAGTGAAATAGTAAGATTAACGGGAGCTAATATTGTCTTGTCTTCTTCGTGGCGAATTTTTGGCCATATGGAAGATGGCGAATTTATTCCCACAAATAAAAGAACTGAGGAACTCAAAAGATTGTTTGCTAAATATAATATGGTTATTTATGATATGACCCCCTTTTTAGGTAGTAGGGAAGAAGAAATAAGAGAATGGTTAAGTTATCATAATGTAGAAGAATACTTAATTATTGATGATGAAACATTTAATTATAATGAAGAAGAAATGAAAAGACTTATTAAAACCAATTTTTATTTAAAATATTATCCAAATATTGGTTTAGGAGAACAACATATTGAAGAGGCTGTTAAAAAATTAACTTTAAAAAGATAACTTTCCATTTATAAATTATCAGGAAATTATCTTTTTATTTAGTTATAGCGAAACTTGGAACTAGTTTTTTAAATTATTTGGTGTTACAATAAATAAACATATGTGAGGTAGTCTGAAAAGAAAAAGGAAATTTATTTTATAAAAAAAGGTAAAAAATGGGCAGACTTCCCCTTACCCCAAAGAAAGTCAAAAATAAAGCTTATTAATCATTGGCATTCTGATTAATTAAATTAATTAATTCATTAGATGTAAGACCAAGAGATAATAATTGTTTAAGTGATTGATTGAAATTGTTTTTAGTGTATTTGATTCTATCTTCAACAGGTGTTTCAACTGAAGCCAAATCAACAGGATTCCAAACTTCACCAGTAAGAAACATATGATAGATAGCAACTAAAATTTTTCTAGCAATTGCAATGTAGGCACGTTTTTTGCCACGACGTTTAGAAATTTTATCAAACTTCTTGGCATAATAAGCATTCGTTTTATCTTTGATCGCATTGTGAGCAACTTCAACAAGATAAGGTTTAAGATAAACACCAGCCCGAGAAATTTTAACAGATTTCTTCTTGCCAGCCGATTCATTACAACCAGGAACAAGACCAGCCCAAGAAGTAAGACGATAATGTGATTTAAATTGAGACATGTCGTCACTAATTTCTGATAAAATGCCAATTGCCGAATTTCTATCAATACCAGGAACCGTACAAAGTAAATCAATGTAAGGTTCATAAGGTTTCACTAAAGAATCAATTATCTCATCTAATTTATTGATTTGATTAATAAGATAATCAATATGATCTTTGACAATATTAATTCTTAGTTTTTGTTCGTTAGTAAATTGTATACCATCAACAGAGGATAAAATATCTTCGTGAGAAGATTTGCATTTTTTATCAATACAACTTATAATATCATCGTCTGAGAAATTATCATTATTTAAAATGATATCAATAATAGATTGACTAGATTTACCAAAGATATCGGTGAATACCATATCAAGTTTGCAATTACCAACAGTAAGAGCATTAGTAAATCTATTTTTCTCAGAAGATTTGGTATTAGTAAGTTTGTAACGATATCTAGTAAGCTCTCTTAAGATACGAAAATCTTTAGATGGAATATAAGAAGAACGAACTAATCCCAATTTAAACAAGTCTGCAATCCA